>NZ_KV823480.1:0-5147 GCF_001815965.1 Corynebacterium sp. HMSC22B11
AGAGCCTCACACACAAACTTCCTGACACCCTCTTACTTAACCCCGTAGCGTGGACAACCGTCTTTTTTTAGTGATGCGTCACAGCACCAGAATCTTTGAAGGAGGCCTATCCGAATTGACTGAGCAGACCACCGCCACACCCCAGCCTCCAGCAGAGGACAAGCTGGTCACACCCGCCTTCGCCCTCGCGTGGGTCATTAACTTCACCCAGTACCTCGCCTTCTACATCCTGGTCACGACGATGGCCCTCTACGCGGTGAAACAGTTCGCCGCCTCGGATGCGGCGGCGGGTTTCGCCTCCAGCTCCTTCGTCGTCGGTGCCACGGTGGCGCGCTTGTTCTCCGGCTACCTCGTGGACGCCTTCGGCAGGCGTCGGGCGCTGTGGATCTCACTGGTCGTGGTTGCGGTCAGCAGTGTGGGCTACCTGGTGGAAGGTTCCTTCTGGGTGCTGATCCTGGTGCGCATGCTGCACGGTCTGAGCTACGCGATCGCCTCCACGGCGGTGATGACCACCGCCCAGCGGGTGATCCCGCCGGCTCGCCGCGCGGAGGGCACCGGCTTCTTCGCTCTGGGTAATACGCTCTCCACGGCGCTGGGCCCGGCCTTCGGTCTGTTCCTGGTCGGCCAGTTCAGTTACCGCGCGTTGTTCACGACGACGATCGTGGTTGCGGTGGTCAGCCTGGTTCTCGGCGTCCTCCTGGGAATGACGGCGGGGGAGCGCGCCGCGGCGGAAGAATCCCGCGGTGGGGAACGGCCGAGCTTCCACGCCTCCGATATCGCGGACGGCCGGGTGGTGCCGATTGGTGTGTTCATGCTGATCGTGGGCGTGAGCTACTCGGGTGTGATCACCTTCCTGATGAGCTATTCGGAGCAGCGGGGGACGCAGACGGGTGCCTCGGTGTTCTTCCTGGCTTATGCCGCCGCGATGTTTATTTCTCGTTTCTTCCTGGGGCGTATTCAGGATGAGCGGGGCGATAATGCCGTGGTGTACTTCGGCGTGGCCATGTTCATCCTGGCGTTGGTGGTGCTGGCGCTGGCGGGTAATGACGCGCTGGTGATCGTTGCTGGTGTGTTGAGTGGTCTGGGTTATGGGACGCTGATGCCCGCCTCGCAGGCTATCGCGGTGCGGTTGGTGGATGCCTCGCGGCTGGGCACCGGCATCTCAACCTTGATGTTGCTGGTTGATGTGGGCGTGGCCTTGGGGCCGATCTTCCTGGGATCCCTGATCAGCGCGACGGGGTACTCGGCGATGTACCTGCTGCTCGCGGGGCTGGTCGCGGTGGCTGGGGTGTTCTACTTCTTTGTCCACGGGCGGCGGCCGCAGGCGAAGCAGGGCTATGCCGACGCTTAGCTTCCTATCGCTGGTGGGCTAGCGTTAGTTGATATGGCACATGATGGTGGAGAGTTAACGCGGGGGCCAGGAGCACGAGGGGAGTCCGGCGGGGAGCAAGCGCTGGTGGCTGGTGGGGAGTCGAGCTCGGTGGCAGGACAGAAGCCCGATGCGGGAGCTGAAGAAAAGCCGGGCTCGGCGAATGCCGAGAAGCCTAGCTCGGCGGTAGCCGAGAAACCGAAGGTACCGCAATCGATCTGGGTGCTGGTCGCCGCGGCGTTCATCATCGCGCTGGGCTATGGGCTGATCGCGCCGATCCTGCCGCAGTTCGCGCAGTCCTTCAACGTGGGTGTGGCCGCGGCTGGCGCGGTCATCAGTATCTTCGCTTTCTCTCGCTTGGCTTTCGCCCCGGTTTCTGGGCGGTTGGTGGATCGCCTGGGCTCGCGGCGGATCTATCTTTCGGGTCTGCTCATCGTGGCGTTGACCACCGGCCTGGTCGCGTTCGTGGGGGAGTACTGGCACATCTTGCTGCTGCGTGCGGTCGCCGGTATTGGTTCCACGATGTTCACGGTCTCCGCGATGGGGCTGATCGTGCGCTTGTCCCCACCGGAGATCCGCGGGCGCTGCTCCAGCCTGTACGCCACCGCCTTCCTGCTGGGTAATGTGCTGGGGCCAGTACTTGGCGCGCTGCTGACGGTGCTGGGGATGCGGGCGCCCTTCGCGATCTACGGCGCGGCGGTGTTCCTGGCTGCTGTGGTGGTGTGGTGGCGCATGCCCGCCTCGGTCGGGGTGCGCCCCACCGAGGGTGGGCGGCCGACCACCCCGATGCGTTTCCGCGAGGCGTTCGCGGACTCCGCGTACCGCAGCGCCCTGGTTGGTGGCTTCGCCAATGGGTGGCTGAACTTCGGCGTGCGCGTGGCCACCCTGCCGCTGCTGGCCGCGGCCATCTTCGAGTCAGGCGCGGCCTATGCGGGGCTGGCAATGGCCACCTTCGCCGCGGGCAATGCGGTGGTGCAGCAGTTCAGCGGGCGGGCTGCGGACCGGGTGGGGCGCAAGCCGCTGATCCTGGTTGGCTTGCTGGCCAATGGTGCGTTCACCGCGGCGCTGGGTTTTTCGGACCGCGTGTGGTCGCTGTTGCTGCTCAGCGTGCTCGCGGGAGCGGGGGCCGGGCTGTTCAACCCGGCCCAGCAGGCGGTGCTCGCGGATGTGATCGGCGCGGAGCGCTCGGGTGGCCGGGTGCTCGCGAACTTCCAGATGGCGCAGGACACCGGTGCGATCCTGGGGCCGATCATCGTGGGGCTGCTGATTCAGTGGGCTGGCTTCCACGCGGGCTTCCTGGCCTGTGGGGTGGTCGCGGGGCTCGCGGTGGTGGCGTGGTGCTTCGGGAGGGAGACGCTGCGCAAGCCGAGCTCGGTCTCCGCGCTCTAGGGGCGAGCGGGCCTGCGCCCGGCCGTAGCGATGCGGTGGGGGGGAGCGGAGATGCCGGGGATCAGGGGTACTGGGGGATAGACAAGAAAAAGCGGGGCCCGAGGGTGATCCTCGGGTCCCGCTGGGGCTCAGGCCGACTGTTGAGCCGGGCAGAGCGGCAGATTACTTGGTGAACTGCTTGGCGATCTTCTCGATGTTCGCGACGAGAGCGGAGATGGAGCCGAGCAGAGCCACGACCGCGGCGACGGCGCCAGCGATATCCTTGAACTTCTTGCCGAAGGTGGTCTTCTCCTCAGGCACCGGGTTGCCCTTGGCGTCGAAGACCGGAACACCGTTCTTGTAAGCCTGCTGGGTGCCGTCCTGCCAGCCGAAGATCTCGCGACCGAGGTCGCGGTCAGAGGAACCCTTGGCCTCATTCCCGCCCTTGTTGGAGGAGCCGGCGGTCTGGCCAGCCTCAGCGGTGACTTCGGTACCGACCTTGGAATCCTCAGCGACGGCGACGCCGTGGGACAGAGCGACGGAGGAAGCAGCTGCGAGTGCGATGATGGTCTTCTTCACGAAGAATCCTTCCCGGCCCCTGATGTCGAGGACCGATTGTGTCAATGAAGTGTGAGAACGATCCGGCGCTGAATCCTCATGCACCACCGGCTCCCCGGTGCTGCCACGAACCCGGCGAAAAATTTTCGACCACGTCCAGCGCGTACGCAGCAAAGTATAAGCGAAAGATGATAAAAAACAACCGCTATTTTTATTTCTTTCCAGCTTTTCGTGCAGTTAGCCGGTAAAGCCCCAGCCCGCGCCCGAAAAATGGGTCTAAAAGCGCGCTCAATGTGCGGAAATTCACAATCCATCACCCTGGGGGTTGGTTGAACCCATAGCACCTCGACGGCCAAGATTTGGGAGGCCAGCCAGCCTGTGCCATAATGTGCAGGTTGCCTCGCGCGGGCACGCTTCGGCGTGCGCGCACAACCGAGGCAAGGACCGCGTGCGTGAGGGTCGGAAATCCCGCGCACACCAACTACTAGGTTCTAGGAGACTCTAAAGTGCTTCAGCAAGAATCGCGCGTGCGAGTAGCTGACAACTCGGGTGCCCGGGAAATCCTGGTCATCCGCGTGCTCGGCGGCTCCGTCAAGCGCAGCGCTGGCATTGGCGATGTCGTGGTTGCAACCGTCAAGGAAGCAGCCCCAGGCGGCACCGTCAAGGAAAACGAAATCGTGCGTGCAGTCATCGTCCGCACCAAGAAGCCAACCCGCCGCCCAGACGGTTCCTACATCTCTTTCGACGAGAACGCAGCCGTCATCATCAAGGCCAACGATAACGACCCACGTGGTACCCGTATCTTCGGCCCAGTCGCTCGTGAGCTTCGCGAGAAGAAGTTCATGAAGATCGTTTCTCTTGCTCCGGAGGTGCTGTAAATGAAGATCCGCAAGGGCGATACCGTCATTGTTATCTCCGGCCCGGACAAGGGTGCTAAGGGCAAGGTCATCGAGGCCTACCCGAAGCGCGACAAGGTTCTTGTCGAGGGCGTCAACCCCATCAAGAAGCACGTAGCCAACTCCGCCCCTGAGCGTGGCGCAGAGTCCGGCGGCATCGTGACCCAGGAGGCACCGATCCACGTCTCCAACGTGATGGTCATCGACTCCGACGGCAACCCGACCCGCATTGGTTACCGCTTCGAAGACGGCAAGAAGATCCGCGTATCCAAGCGCAACGGGAAGGACATCTAAGGATGAGCGACAACTACACTCCTCGTCTGAAGGCTCAGTACCGTGAGGAAATCCGGGAAAAGCTGCAGGCCGAGTTCAACTTCGACAACGTCATGCAGATCCCAGGCGTGACCAAGGTTGTCGTCAACATGGGCGTCGGCGACGCTGCACGTGACTCCAAGATGATCAACGGCGCAATCGCTGACCTGACCGCAATCACCGGCCAGAAGCCGCAGGTCCGCACCGCGAAGAAGGCAATCGCTAACTTCAAGCTGCGCGAGGGCATGCCGATCGGCGCCCGCGTCACCCTGCGTGGCGACCGCATGTGGGAGTTCCTGGACCGCCTGCTCACGATCGCCCTGCCGCGTATTCGTGACTTCCGCGGCCTCTCCGACCGTCAGTTCGACGGCCACGGTAACTACACCTTCGGCCTCTCCGAGCAGACCATGTTCTACGAGATCGACGTGGACAAGATGGACCGTCCGCGCGGTATGAACATCACCGTCGTCACCACTGCCACGAACGACGAAGAGGGCCGCGCACTGCTGCGCCGCCTCGGCTTCCCGTTCAAGGATAAGGACGGCAAGATGCAGCAGGCTGACTAGTTTCTAGTCTTCTGTAGCACTCTGGCAGCGCCCCACCGATCACGGTGGGGCGCTGTTGCTATCTGGGGGGGGGAGGGG
>NZ_KV823480.1:5167-32425 GCF_001815965.1 Corynebacterium sp. HMSC22B11
GGGGAGGGGTATTCGCGGAACAAGGTGATACATCATCGACAGGGGTGAGGTTTCGTCGCTAAGCTGGGGATCATTCTGCATTTATCAGCATCCCGGTGTTTCCGTGCCGGAGATGCGAAGAACAGCAAAGGAGCAAAAATGTCTTTCCTGCCTAGCGCAATCCTGCGTTCCGTCCCGGGCGCCTACATCGTCAACTCTGCGATCGAGAAGTTCGGCGCCGAGCCAGCCAAGTCCGCTGGCCTCCAGCAGCTCGCCGCCACTGGCGTCCCGGCTCTGAAGAAGCTGCCCAGCGATCAATTCGCCAATATCCTCGGCGGGGCAGAACTCGCGGTCGGCGGCGCCCTGCTCGCGCCCTTCGTCTCCAACAAGCTCGCCGGTGCGGCCCTGACCACCTTCGGCGCCGGGCTGCTCTCCATGTACTTCCGCAACCCCAACATGACCCACGAGGACGGCATCCGCCCCACCGAGGAGGGCCTGCAGCTTTCCTCCAACGTTTTCCTCGTCGCGATCGGCGCCGGGCTCGTCGCCATGGATGCCGCCGACGGTGCCAATAAGTTCGCCACGAAGCGGAAGATCAAGAAGGCCGAGAAGCGCGCAGCAAAGCGGGCGCTCAAGGCCGACAACTAACCCCGCGCAGGTTCTGGCGCGGCGCACTCCGGGGGAGCGCAAACGAGTAGGGGAGGCGCCACGCCAGGGGGTACAGACAATTAACGCCGGATTCACTCTGGCCTCCCTTGCAGGTCACCTCGCTTGCCTATCTTGTTCTTCGCAAGACCCACAAGAAGAAGGACAATTACGTGGCAATCAAGGGCATGAACCTGCTGTTCCAATCTCGTCGCTCGTCCCGCACCTGTACCTACAAGTGCGGTAACGCCTGCTTCGGGGAGTGCTCAAACACCTCCTCGAACCCATACTTCGGGGACATCTCCCGCCGCAGCGTGCTGCGGGGTGCTGGCCTGGCAGCGCTGACGGTCGGCGGCGGAAGCGCACTGGCGGCCTGTGCGGACGGCAGCACCGCCCAGTCCGCGGGCTCGTCGGAGGACGGCAAAGCCCCCGGCCCGCTGAAGGGCATGCAGTTCGAGCCAGTGGCTGCCAATGAGAAGGACGAGCTCGTGGTTCCCGAGGGCTACGCCTCCGGCGTCCTGATCGCCTGGGGTGACCCTATCTTCCCGGACGCCCCGAAGTTCGACCCGTACAAGCAGACCGCCAAGGCCGCGGAGCGCCAGTTCGGCTTCAACAACGACTTCGCAGGCCTGCTGGAGCACCCGAAGGACCCGAACCGCCTGCTGTACGTGTGCTCCCACGAGTACACCACCGAGCCACACATGTTCCCGCGCTACGACGCCGAGAACCCCACCGACGAGCAGATCAATATCGGCCTGGCCAACCACGGTCACACCATCCTCGAGGTCTCCAAGGTCGGCAAGACCGGCGAGCTCAAGCGTGAGTTCGGCCCGCTGAACCGCCGCATCACCGGCGAGACCATCTTCGAGATGCGCGGCGTGGCCGCCGGCCACGACCTGGTCAAGACCAAGGCCGACCCGAGCGGCAAGAAGGTCCGCGGCACCCTGAACAACTGCTCCGGCGGCATCACCCCGTGGGGCACCTTCCTCTCCGGCGAGGAGAACTTCGAGCAGTACTGGGCCAACGCCGACAAGGCCCAGGTCGAGGGCAAGGCCAAGGAAGACATCAAGCGCTTCGATGCCCCGGAGGGTGCCTCCGAGCGCAAGTGGGAGCGCCTCCACGACCGCTTCGACCTCTCCAAGGAGCCCAACGAGTTCCACCGCTTCGGCTGGATGGTGGAGGTCGACCCGACCGACCCGTACTCCACCCCGGTCAAGCACACCTCCATGGGCCGCTTCAAGCACGAGGCCGGCAACATCTACGTCACCGACGACGGCACCGTCGTCTGCTACTCCGGCGACGACGCCCGCTTCGAGTACATCTACAAGTTCGTTTCCTCCAAGAAGATCAAGGAGGGGGACATGAAGCACAACATGACCATCCTCGACGAGGGCACTCTCTACGTCGCCACCCTGAAGGGCAACTCCCCGGACAAGGAGATCACCGGCGACGGCGAGCTGCCAGAGGACGGCAAGTTCGACGGCACTGGCCAGTGGAAGAAGCTGCTGACCGTCACCGCGGACGGCGCGAAGTCCCACGTCGAGGGCTTCACCCCAGAGGAGGTCGCCGTCTACACCCGCATGGCTGCGGACAAGGTCGGTGCGACCAAGATGGACCGCCCGGAGGACTTCGAGGCCAACCCGCACACCGGCCTGGTCTACGTTGCACTGACCAATAACAAGTACCGCGGTGCGACCGGCGAGAACGCCGAGAAGAACCAGGAGGACCCGAAGGAATACGCCCCGATCCGGGAGAACAAGAACGGCCTGGTCATGGAGATCGACGACGAGCACGCGGGGGAGAAGTTCACCTGGAACCTGCTGCTGGTCTGTGGTGACCCGGAGGAGGCAGAGACCTACTTCGGCGGCTTCGATAAGTCCAAGGTTTCCCCGATCTCCTGCCCGGATAACCTGGCCTTCGACTCCCACGGTAACCTGTGGATCTCCACCGACGGCAACGCCCTGGACAGCAACGACGGCCTGTACGCGGTCGGCCTGAAGGGCGAGAACCGCGGCGAGACCCGCTGCTTCCTCACCGTTCCGGTGGCTGCGGAGACCTGTGGCCCGATCGTTACGGACGAGCGCGTCATGGTGAACGTCCAGCACCCAGGCGAGGACGACGACGCCACCTTCGAAAAGCCGGCCTCCCACTGGCCCGAGGGCGGCAACTCGGTGCCGCGCCCGGCCGTGGCTGTGGTGTGGCGCCGCGACGGTAAGAAGATCGGTATTGAGGCCTAACGGAAAGGGTCTAGCGGAAAGGCCTAGCGGGGGAGCCACAGGATAAAGCCGCGGTGCAGCGAATGGGTCTGCGCCGCGGCTTCGTGGTCAGTCGCCCACGGGGGAACGCGAGAAGCCTGGAGTGGATAGCTAGCGGGCCCACCGGCCCGGCTTGGCAATAAATACGCAGGTTGCTAAGCTTGTTGAGTCTTGTTGCGGGAAAAGTGTGCCCACAGCACACTTGACGTGCGCAGATCTGCTCACACAGTCAACAAGAGCTAGTAAGAAAACATCCACTTTGTTGTAGGCCCCCTGCCCATAGCGGCCGCGGACACATCTTGGTAGCGAGCGCCCCAAGCTATTGGGCTTGGAAGTGCGTTAGTCGCCAGCGAGTCGCGGTGCACGCGAAAAGGGTGGGAACGGGAACCGCAACGAGAAAGGTAAAGGTCACCTAAACCATGACCATGACTGACCCGATCGCGGACATGTTGTCCCGCGTGCGGAACGCTTCCAACGCGTTCCACGACAGCGTCACGATGCCTTCCTCCAAGCTCAAGGCTCACATTGCTGAGATCCTGAAGCAGGAAGGCTACATCGAAGACTTTGCCGTCAACGACCGCAAGGATGGCAAGGCAGGCAAGGAGCTTGAGATCACCCTCAAGTACGGCCCGACCCGCGAGCGCGCTCTCGCCGGTGTCCGCCGCGTCTCCAAGCCAGGCCTGCGTGTGTACACCAAGTCCACCAATCTGCCAAAGGTTCTCGGTGGCCTGGGCGTGGCGATCATCTCCACGTCCCACGGCCTGCTGACTGACCGTGAGGCCTCGAACAAGGGCGTCGGCGGCGAAGTGCTCGCCTACGTCTGGTAATAGAAGGAGGAACCAAGCATGTCTCGTATCGGCTTCGCTCCGGTGTCCGTCCCTTCTGGCGTCACCGTCACCATCAACGGTCAGAACGTTGAGGTCAAGGGCCCGAAGGGCACCCTCAACACTGACATCCCAGCGCCGATCGCAGTGGCACAGGAAGGCGACGAGATCATCGTCTCCCGCCCGGACGATCACCGCAAGAACCGCTCCCTGCACGGCCTTTCCCGCTCCCTCGTCAACAACATGGTTGTTGGCGTGACCGAGGGGTACACCACGAAGATGGAGATCTTCGGCGTTGGTTACCGTGTGCAGCTCAAGGGCAAGGACCTCGAGTTCTCCCTGGGCTACTCCCACCCAATCCTGATCAAGGCTGACGAAGGTATCACCTTCGCCGTGGACGGAAACACCAAGTTCTCCATCTCTGGCATCGACAAGCAGAAGGTCGGACAGATCGCCGCCAACATTCGTGGCCTGCGTAAGGATGACCCATACAAGGGTAAGGGCATCCGCTACGAGGGCGAGCAGGTCCGTCGCAAGGTCGGAAAGACGGGTAAGTAATGAGCAACAACGATTCCAACAAGGCTGGCAAGCGCCTTCCGCTGGGCAAGGACATCTCCACTCGCCGTCGCGTTGCGCGCTCCCGCCGTCACAACCGCATCCGCAAGACCATCCAGGGCACCCCGGAGACCCCGCGTCTCGTCGTGCACCGTTCTTCTCGCCACATGCACGCACAGATCATCGACGACACCGTCGGTCACACCCTGTGCGCTGCGTCCACCCTCGAAGCAGAGGTCCGTGGAGTCGAGGGCGACAAGAAGGCACGTGGCGCCAAGGTTGGCGAACTGATCGCACAGCGTGCGAAGGAAGCTGGCATCGAGGCAGTCGTCTTCGACCGCGCTGGCTACCAGTACCACGGCCGCGTCGCCGCTCTGGCAGACGCCGCCCGCGAAGGTGGTCTGAAGTTCTAATGACCACCAACACCATGAACTCCAACGGAAGGAACGCGTGATGTCGGAACGTGACCGTAACGGCGGACGCTCCGCCGAGAACAACCGCAACGATCGCAACCAGCGCGGCGGCCGCAACGAGCGCGGTGGCCGTAATGATCGTCGCAACAACCAGCAGGACGAGCGCAACCAGTACATCGAGCGCGTCGTCACCATCAACCGTGTGTCCAAGGTCGTCAAGGGTGGTCGTCGCTTCAGCTTCACCGCTCTGGTGATCGTGGGTGACGGCCAGGGCATGGTCGGTGTCGGATACGGCAAGGCCAAGGAAGTCCCAGCCGCTATCCAGAAGGGTGCCGAGGAAGCTCGCAAGAACTTCTTCCGCGTCCCGATGATCAACGGCACCATCACCCACCCGGTGCAGGGTGAGGCCGCAGCAGGCGTCGTCATGCTGCGTCCGGCTGCACCAGGTACCGGTGTTATCGCCGGTGGCGCAGCCCGTCCGGTGCTGGAGTGCGCTGGCGTCCAGGACATTCTCTGCAAGTCGCTCGGCTCGCCGAACGCCATCAACGTTGTTCACGCAACGGTGGCCGGCCTCAAGGAGCTCGTGCGCCCAGAAGAGGTCGCCGCACGTCGTGGCAAGAGCCTCGAAGAGGTTGCTCCGGCAGCCATGCTGCGCGCCCGTGCTGCAGGACAGGGGGCATAACCCATGGCACTGAAGATCCGTCAGATCAAGGGCACTGTTGGTAAGAAGCAGAACCAGCGTGACACGCTGCGTTCCCTCGGCCTGAAGCGCATCGGTCAGGAAGTCATCCGCGAGGACAACTCTGTCACCCGCGGCATGGTCCACACCGTTCGCCACCTGGTCGAGGTCGAAGAAGTGGCAGGGGAGTAAAAATGAGCGATCCAATCAAGCTCCACGACCTCCGTCCGGCCAAGGGTGCAAACAAGGCCAAGACCCGCGTCGGTCGTGGTGAAGCATCCAAGGGTAAGACCGCTGGTCGTGGTACGAAGGGCACCAAGGCCCGCAACAAGGTTCCTGCATACTTTGAGGGTGGCCAGATGCCACTGCAGATGCGTCTGCCGAAGCTCAAGGGATTCAAGAACAACAACAAGGTCATCTTCCAGGTCGTGAACGTCTCCGACCTCGAGAAGGCCTTCCCGAACGGCGGCGACGTCGCAGTTGCCGACCTCGTCGCAGCTGGCCTGGTCCGCGCTAAGCAGCCGGTCAAGGTCCTGGGCAACGGCGAGATCAGCGTCAAGCTGAACGTCACCGCAAACAAGTTCTCGGGCTCCGCTAAGGAGAAGATCGAGAAGGCAGGCGGCTCCGTCACGGAGGCTTAAGCCTGAATAACGCGACCTGGCGAGGGGCTTTCCCCGCCCGGTAACGCCAAAGCAAGACCCCGCAGGGTGCACCACGCACCGGCGGGGTCTTGTTGTTTCTATAATCCACGCCCTAAGCAGGCCGGAAACTTTCTAAACCAGCAGCAAAACTGTTACTCTGGTTTGGTTATCTGCCTAGGCGACCCTCATCCAGCGGCCGCCCAGGGGTGGCATAATAAGCAACCGGTAGCACGGCGAAGAAAGTCGTGTCTGCACCGGCTGCTACTTTGCTACTAAAGACTTCAATTCCATGGCGCACGCCCTGCGGCACCAGCCCCGCGAGAACTCGCGCGGCCACCACAGTGCGGGCCCACCAACACAGGAGGCCAGTTTGTCCGCCATCACCGGGGCGTTCAAAAACGTTGATCTCCGCAAGAAGATCCTTTTCACTCTTGCGATGATCATCCTGTACCGCATCGGCTCGCAGATCCCAACGCCGGGCGTCGATTACGCAAACATCACCAAGCAGATCTCGGAGCTCACCGAATCCTCCGCGGTCTACTCGCTGATCAACCTCTTCTCCGGCGGCGCGCTGCTGCAGCTGTCCATCTTCGCGATCGGCATCATGCCGTACATTACGGCGTCGATTATCGTGCAGCTGCTCACCGTGGTGATCCCGAAGTTCGAGCAGCTGAAGAAGGAGGGCCAGACCGGGCAGGCGAAGATGACGGAATACACCCGTTATCTCACCGTCGCGCTGGCCCTGCTGCAGTCCGCGGGCATCGTCGCCCTAGCGGACCGCGAGCAGCTCCTCGGCCAGGGCATCCCGGTCCTCAAGGACGACGTCGGCATCTTCGGCCTGATCGTCATGGTCCTCATCATGACCTCCGGCGCCGTTCTCGTGATGTGGCTCGGCGAGCTGATCACCGACCGCGGCGTGGGTAACGGCATGTCCCTGCTCATTATGGCGGGCATCGCGACCACCCTGCCGGGGGAGGGCGTATCCATCCTCTCCAACTCGGGTGGCTTCATCTTCGGTGCGGTGGTCTTCGGCATGCTGCTGCTCATCGTCGGCGTGGTCTTCGTCGAGCAGGGCCAGCGCCGCATCCCGGTGCAGTACGCCAAGCGCATGATCGGCCGCCGCCAGTACGGCGAGACCTCCACCTACCTGCCGCTCAAGGTCAACCAGGCCGGCGTGATCCCGGTGATCTTCGCGTCCTCCCTGCTGACCGTCCCGATCCTGATCACCCAGATCATCCAGTCCGGTGCCGCAGCCGGCGAGGACGTCGCGAACAACTGGTGGAACCGCAACGTCATGACCGTCCTGCAAAACCCGGCGGCATGGCAGTACATCCTGGTCTACCTCGCGCTGATCATCTTCTTCTCCTTCTTCTACGTCTCCGTCCAGTACGACCCGTACGACCAGGCGGATAACATGAAGAAGTACGGTGGCTTCATCCCGGGTATCCGCCCGGGCCGCCCGACCGCCGAATACCTCGGCTACGTGATGAACCGCCTTCTGGTCGTGGGCTCCCTGTACTTGGGTATCATTGCGGTGCTGCCCAACATTCTCATTAACTTGGGAGTGGACACGTCCCAGGCCTCCGGCGGCGGCATGCCGTTCGGTGGTACCGCGGTTCTGATTCTCGTGTCCGTGGCCCTGACCACGGTCAAGCAGATCGAATCGCAAATGATGCAAGCTAACTACGAAGGATTCCTCAAATGAGACTAGTTCTCCTCGGCCCTCCCGGTGCCGGCAAGGGCACCCAGGCCCAGCTGCTCTCCGACGCACTGAACATCCCGCACATCTCCACGGGCGACCTGTTCCGCGCGAACATTTCCCAGGGCACCGAGCTTGGCAAGCAGGCTCAGGAGTACATGGACGCCGGCAAGCTGGTCCCGACCGAGGTCACCGCGAACATGGTCCGCGCCCGCCTCGACGAGGGCGACGCCGCCAACGGCTTCCTGCTGGACGGCTTCCCGCGCACCATCGAGCAGGCCGACCTGCTCGAGGAGATGCTCAAGGAGAAGGACCTGAAGCTGGACGCGGTCATCAACTACCAGGTCTCCGAGGACGTCGTGGTCGAGCGCATGCTCTCCCGTGGCCGTAACGACGACAACGAGTCCACGATCCGCACCCGCCTGCAGGTCTACCGCGAGGAGACCGCACCGCTGATCGACTACTACCAGGGCCGCATCCTCAACATCGATGCCGAGGGCTCCGTGGAGGACATCTCCGAGGCCACCCTCTGCGCCCTGGATAAGTAAACGCCAGGAAGCATCACCGCCAGCACGTGCGGTGACCGCTGACGGTAGGGCCCGACGGCCCGTTTTTCCCGCCCATCTTCCGGACGTCACCGGTGGGCGGGTTTAACTTTTGGCCCACCAATGTGGGCTGCGAAAACACAAGAACAAGGAGGCTTTCGGTGGCTTTCCGAAAGAAGAGCAAGAAGATCGCGGCGAAGACACCCGCGGAACTGGACGCCATGCAGGCCGCAGGCGAGGTCGTGGGCCGTACCCTGCAGGCCGTGAAGGCCGCCGCGAAGCCCGGGGTGAGCACCCTCGACCTCGACGAGCTTGCCGAGGCTACCATCCGCGAGGCCGGCGCCACGCCAGCATTCCTCGGCTACCAGGGCTTCCCAGGTTCCATCTGCAGCTCTGTCAACGACATGGTGGTCCACGGCATCCCGGCGGCGGATGTGGTCCTCAAGGAAGGCGACCTGGTCTCCATCGACTGCGGCGCCATCCTCGACGGCTGGGTGGGGGACTCCGCCTGGACCTTTGGCATCGGCGAGATCGCCCGCGAGCACGAACTGCTCAACCAGGCCACCGAGTGGGTCCTCATGGAGGGGCTGAAGGCAATGCGCCCGGGCAACCACCTCACCGACGTCTCCCACGCCCTCGAAGTCGCGACCCGCAAGGCCGAGGAGAAGTTCGGCGTGCCGCTGCACATCATCGACGGCTACGGCGGCCACGGCATCGGCCGCAGCATGCACGAGGACCCGTACCTCGCCAACGAGGGGCGCCCGGGCCGCGGTCCGGTCATCCAGGAGGGCTCCGTTCTCGCGATCGAGCCGATGCTTTCCCTCGGCACCATCGACACCGCCGTCCTCGACGACGATTGGGGAGTGGTCACCGTCGACGGCAGCTACTCCTCCCACTGGGAGCACACCGTCGCCGCCACCGCCGGCGGCCCGCGCATCCTCACCCCGCGCCGCTAATCCACCGGGCTCCTCCGCCCTTGGCCTGCAGTTGTTAAAGCCCCAGGTCACGTGTACGATAGACCGATGGTGCAGGTGACGCACCCCAAAAACGGGGAGCCAAGAAGACCGCACCATCGTAGCGATACACGCACAAATAGCCGATGACCAGCATGTTCATCGGGGAAATGTGGAGGATATGGCCAAAGAAGGTGCCATTGAGGTCGAGGGCCGCATCATCGAGCCCCTGCCGAATGCAATGTTCCGAGTCGAGCTGGATAACGGGCACAAGGTGCTCGCACACATCTCTGGCAAGATGCGTCAGCACTACATCCGCATCCTTCCTGAGGACCGCGTTGTAGTCGAGCTTTCTCCATACGACCTCTCTCGCGGTCGTATCGTTTACCGCTACAAGTAAAAAACTCTGTCAGCCTTCGTACATCCAAATCTCACCCGCCCATGGTCACATGCGGCACGGCCGCGCAACACGTGGCCATGTGGGTGAGGTTGCCTACCTCTGGCCGCGGCGGCCGGAGCCCGCTGCTGAACCTCTTGACAACGACCCGCCCGATTGCGGGTGACGTCGTCAAAAGAAGGAAGCAGACCACCGGGATGAGTACGGAGAAAACCGCCGTAAAACCGGAAGGATAATGCCATATGGCACGCCTTGCTGGTGTAGACCTGCCACGCGAAAAGCGCATGGAGGTCGCACTGACCTACATCTTCGGAATCGGCCCAGCCCGATCCAAGGAGCTGCTGGAAAAGACCGGCATCTCCCCGGACCTGCGTTCCAAGGACCTGAGCGACGAGCAGCTCGCAGCTCTGCGTGACGTGATCGAGAACAACTGGAAGGTTGAGGGTGACCTCCGCCGCGAAATCCAGGCCGACATCCGTCGCAAGATCGAGATTGGTTCCTACCAGGGACTGCGCCACCGCCGTGGCCTGCCAGTCCGTGGCCAGCGCACCAAGACCAACGCTCGTACCCGTAAGGGCCCGAAGAAGACGATCGCAGGAAAGAAGAAGTAATGGCTGCACCGAAGAGCACCGCTACGCGCGCCCGCCGCGGCCGTCGCGTAGTCAAGAAGAACGTGACCCAGGGTCACGCATACATCAAGTCCACCTTCAACAACACCATCGTGTCCATCACGGACCCGAAGGGCCACGTCATCTCGTGGGCATCCTCCGGCCAGGTTGGCTTCAAGGGTTCCCGCAAGTCCACGCCTTTCGCCGCACAGCTGGCTGCCGAGTCCGCTGCCCGCAAGGCAATGGAGCACGGCATGAAGAAGGTCGACGTTTTCGTCAAGGGGCCGGGCTCTGGTCGCGAGACCGCAATCCGCTCCCTGTCCACCGCTGGGCTTGAGGTCGGCACCATCGCCGACGTCACCCCACAGCCGCACAACGGCTGCCGCCCACCGAAGCGTCGTCGCGTCTAAGAAAAGAAAGGTTAAGGGATAAACAATGGCTCGTTATACCGGCCCAGTTACCCGTAAGTCCCGTCGCCTCCGCGTCGACCTCGTCGGTGGCGACCGTTCCTTCGAGCGCCGCCCGTACCCACCGGGTCAGGCTGGCCGCGCTCGCATCAAGGAGTCGGAGTACCTGATCCAGCTGCAGGAGAAGCAGAAGGCTCGCTTCACCTACGGCGTCATGGAGAAGCAGTTCCGCCGTTACTACGCAGAGGCCAACGCAATGCCGGGCAAGACCGGTGACAACCTGGTCATCCTGCTGGAGGCTCGCCTCGACAACGTGATCTACCGCGCTGGTCTGGCACGCACCCGCCGCCAGGCACGTCAGCTGGTCTCCCACGGTCACTTCACCGTGAACGGCAAGAAGATCAACGTTCCGTCCTTCCGCGTCTCCCAGTACGACATCATCGATGTCCGCGATCGTTCCCGCTCCATGCTGTGGTTCGACGAGGCACAGGACAACCTGGTCGACGCCAACGTTCCGGCGTGGCTGCAGGTCGTTCCGTCCACCCTGCGCATCCTCGTGCACCAGCTGCCCGAGCGCGCTCAGATCGACATCCCGCTGCAGGAGCAGCTCATCGTCGAGTACTACTCCAAGTAGTCCACGACAACGATCTGAAAAACAGACATTTACTCCCCGCCGTCTACCACCACGGTGCACGGCAATCCTGCTACCGGCGTCAAATAGCGGTCGCCGACAAGGAGAAGTAACACATGCTGATTTCCCAGCGTCCAGAGCTGTCCGAGGAGTTCATCGACGACTCCCGCTCCCGGTTCGTCATCGAGCCGCTTGAGCCGGGCTTCGGCTACACCCTCGGCAACTCCCTGCGCCGCACCCTGCTGTCCTCCATCCCAGGTGCAGCCGTGACCTCCCTGCGGATCGATGGTGTGCTCCACGAGTTCACCACCGTCCCGGGCGTGAAGGAGGATGTCTCCGACATCATCCTGAACATCAAGTCCCTCGTCCTGTCGAGCGACTTCGATGAGCCGGTCACCATGTACCTGCGCAAGGAAGGCCCAGGAGCGGTCACCGGCGCAGACATCGAGACCCCAGCAGGCGTGGAGGTCCACAATAAGGACCTGCACATCGCCACCCTCAACGAGCAGGGCAAGCTGGATATCGAGCTGGTCGTTGAGCGCGGCCGTGGCTACGTCCCGGCTGCTACCTCCACCGACGAGATCGGTCGCATCCCTGTCGACCAGATCTACTCCCCGGTCCTGAAGGTCAGCTACAAGGTCGAGGCAACCCGTGTCGAGCAGCGCACGGACTTCGACAAGCTGATCCTCGACGTGGAGACCAAGAGCTCCATGTCCGCGCGCGACGCCATGGCGTCCGCCGGCAAGACCCTGGTCGAGCTCTTTGGCCTGGCACAGGAGCTCAACATCGAGGCGGAGGGCATCGAAATCGGCCCGTCCCCCCAGGAATCCGAGCACATCGCCGCATACAACATGCCGATCGAGGACCTGGACTTCTCCGTGCGCAGCTACAACTGCCTGAAGCGGGAAGAGATCCACACCGTTGGTGAGCTGGCTGCTCGCACCGAGTCCGATCTGCTGGACATCCGGAACTTCGGCCAGAAGTCCATCAACGAGGTCAAGGTCAAGCTGGCTGGCTTGGGCCTGGCACTCAAGGACTCCCCAGAAGGTTTCGACCTCTCCGACATCGAAGGCTACGACGCCGAGACCGGTGAGTGGGTCGAGACCGAGGGCGAAGACATCGCGGAGTAAATCGCACTTAAGCGCTCAAAGCTTTTAACCCACTCGAGGAGAAGACATGCCAACCCCTAAGAAGGGCGCCCGTCTGGGCGGATCTGCTTCCCACCAGAAGAAGATCCTGTCCAATCTCGCAGCCCAGCTGTTCGAGAACGGCGCAATCAAGACCACGGACGCCAAGGCGAAGCTCCTGCGTCCCTACGCTGAGAAGATCATCACCAAGGCCAAGAACGGCACCTTGGCTGATCGTCGCAACGTGCTGAAGCTCATCCCGAACAAGGACGTCGTGTCCCACCTGTTCACCGAGCTGGCCCCGAAGTTCGAAGGCCGTGAGGGCGGTTACACCCGCATCATCAAGCTGGAGAACCGTAAGGGCGACAACGCTCCGATGTCCCAGATCTCCCTGGTGACCGAGAAGCTGGCTTCCAAGGAGGCAGAGCGTGCAACCCGCGCCGCTGCATCCAAGAAGGCTGCCGAGGAGAAGGCTGCCGAGGCAGCTGAGGAGAAGGACGAGGCCGCAGAGGAGAAGTAATTCTCCGCTGAGGTGATCCTTCGATCTCTTCAACCGGCGGGCACTGTAGGGTCTGCCGGGAGCCGGGTACTACGCACGAGCGTGGTGCCCGGCTTTTGCTATTGCTAGGGCACGCGGCTGGGCTGGCAGGGGTTTCGGTGGCCGTGGCCTGGCTGGGGTGATGCGGGCCTGGCTGGGCTGGAGGGGTTTCGGGGGCACGGGTGGTGCCGGGTAGATTTGGGGACATGAGTTCAACGGAATCTGGGGCAGCGGGGGGCGCGACAACCGGGATCGGGACGGCGCTGACGGGGGCGGACAGCGACGTCGCCGTTAAGGGCGCGGTGGGCGACGTCGTCGGGGACGCCGCTGGTGGGGACGGTGCCGGGGAGACCGTGCGCGTGCGGATGGACGTCTCCTACGACGGGACGGACTTCCACGGCTGGGCCGCGCAGAAGGGCGGCTTGCGGACCGTGCAGGGCGTGCTGGAGGAGAAGCTAACCCTGGTGTGCCGCACGCCCGTGGAGCTGACTGTGGCGGGGCGGACGGACGCGGGCGTGCACGCCGATGGACAGGTCTGCCACGCGGATATCCCGGCGGAGGCGTTCACGCAGCGGAGCCTGGCTAGGCCCGAGGACCTGGTGCGCCGGCTTTCCCGGATGCTTCCGGAGGATATTCGCTTGAACGCGGCAGTGGCTGCCCCGGAGGGCTTCGACGCCCGATTCTCCGCTTTGCGGCGCCACTACGTGTACCGGGTGTGCACGGCCCCGGGTGGGTCGCTGCCACGGCGGGTGCGGGATACCGCGCGGTGGCGCCGGCCGGTTGATCTGGAGAAGGTGCAGATCGCGGCGGATGCGCTGGTGGGGCTGAATAACTTCGCTGCTTACTGCAAGGCGCGCGAGGGGGCGACGACGATCCGGGAACTGCAGGAGTTCACCTGGAAGGATGTGTCCACGCCCGCCGAGCCGCAGACCTATGAGGCGCACGTGGTGGCGGATGCGTTTTGCTGGTCGATGGTGCGTTCCATCGTGGGGGCGTGCCTGACGGTGGGGGAGGGCAAGCGCCCGGAGGGTTTCACGGCCGAGCTGCTGGAGCTGGATGAGCGCAGCTCGCAGGTGCCTGTCGCACCGGCGGAGGGGCTGAATCTCGTGGGTGTTGATTACCCGGACGCCTCTGAGTTGGCGGCGCGTGCTGCGGAGACCCGGGCGGTGCGGGAGCTGTAGGGGGCTTTGGGGGTGGGTAGGATCCGGGCTGTGGATGAGTTTGACGGCGGCTGTGCCTGGGTGGCTTTCTGCCTATCTTTTTCGCCCAAATGAGGGCATACTGGCGGTGAAGGCTATCGGTATTGAAGGGAGGGCATGATGTCTGCACCACTGTTGGAACCACTCTCCAAGGTCGCTGCTGAGAAGGAGCTAGCTGAACTGGAGCGTTCTGTGGGCGGAGACCTCGTAGAGTTCGAAAGCCGTGCCTATAGCTACAACCTGACCCCGCGAGAGTTCGCGAAGTGGGAGCGTATCACCGAGCTGCGGTGGCTACTGGGTCTGGAGTAGCGCACGCGAAAAAGACGAAGCAGGGGTTGCTTCGAGAGAGGGGGAAACAATCGAAAAGCTCGACGCTCTGGTGCATGAGTTTGTTGACGACCTGCGGGCTTCTGTCAGAGCCTTCACGGGTCGAGACTTCAAGTTTTCGACCAAGGTAATGGAGCCAGGCGCCGTCTCCATTCGGCTGGCACAACACGACGAGGAAGCAGGGATTATTCCGCTCCGCTTGAATGAGCACGCGATTCTGGGGCTGAGGATCGAGTTCAGATGCTCGTGGGACTCAACTAAGTCTTTCTTGGCGGTTGAGCGATCGTCGTTTGCTGTTTATCCCCGAGATAAAGCAAATGGTGAGCCCCTATTTCGAGTCGAATACGACCGACGGAAGTCGAGCTACCCCAGTTCTCATATCCATGTTCATGCCCATCGGGATGAGATGACTCATCTTCTAGGACTGCATAGGAAGCTCAACCCCAGTAACGACAAAAAGGTTAGAAACTTCATCTCGACGTATCCCGCTTTGTCTAGGTTTCACTTTCCTACGGGTGGACACAGGTTCCGCCCATGCCTGGAAGACGTATTGGAAGCCCTCAGACAAGAATTCAAGCTGAAAGTTCCGAGGAAAAAAGACTGGGAAGATCGGCTGGCTGAAGCGCGACTGAAGTGGCGGAAGACCCAGACAGCTGCGGCTGTGAGGGACTGTCCCGACGTTGCTCTTCGAGTTTTGGTGGATGAGCTCGGTATGCCTAGCCCCGTGGGCTGGGAGTGCCCTCCGGGCAATGAATCCAAGATTGTTCGTGGTTAGCGGATTGCTTTTGCTGATAGCGGTATAGCGCGGCGCGTTTTCCAGAGTCGCTAGTGGGAGGCTTCCGCGTGCTCGAGCGCGTTGGTGCTTGGCAGGTGCATCGGATCGAAGCGGACCTCGCGCCCGCGGTGGCTCACGGTGCCCCGGGAATCAATCACTAGATCCGCGATGATGCCGTGGCGAGTGGCCTCCTCGGTGGAGGAAGCCAACACCACCCGGCAGACTGTCGGCGACCACGCCTCGCGCCAGCGGGCCCCGAGATCACGGGGCTCCTTAGCCGGTGTCGAAGCCCCGGCGAAGGACTGCGTGTTCGCGGTCTTTGTATCGCCCTTCGGAAGGGGGAGGGTTTCCGCGCGGAGAACCTGCACCCAGGGCAGGTCTGCGGGCAGGCGTTCCAGCAGGCGCTCAGCGGAGCCAGCCCCGTGCAGCAGCACGGTGGATCCCGGCACGAGCTGCACCTGCACCGGATTGCCCGCAGAACTCAGCCCCAGCAGCCAGCCGGGCGCAGGCAGCGCCCGGAACGTCGGCCCCGGGTCAGTGAACTCCCGCTGCGCACCGTCCTCTGGTCCTGTGGCGGTGGATAGGACGGCACCATCTACCGGCCAGGCCACCACCCCGGAGCCGGCAGCTGCGAAGGGCACGCGCCCGCTGTAAGGTGCCGGGATCGAGGCGAAGGTCGCGCCCACGTTCCCCGTGAGCAGGGCGGGCAGTTCCCCGCCGAGATCCTGCTGGTGTACCAGCAGCGGCGAGGCAGCCACCGCGCTGGCGCTCGTGCTGACGTCCCCAATGGAAGAAGACGGAGCGTGAGAAACGGTGCTGGAGTGGACGGCGTCGACGTCCTCCCCCGACACCTCGGGGCCGGATGTGCCCATGCCAGCGACCAGGCGCGCAACACCCACGGTGACCGGCTCCGGGGCGTCGAAAAAGTCGTGCGGAGCAGGCGCGATCCGCCACACCTGCCGCTCCTGATCCTCCGGGCGGACCCGGGCGCTCCACAGCCACCAACCACCCGCGGCAGCCAACGCGGCAACGATCCCGATGAGCAAAACATGCACTAAAGCCACGCGAATTCCCCCTGCGTATCCCCCGGGATGCCCCACATCCCTTGTTGATTCTCCCGAATTCTGTCACAGCGCACCCACGCGCGCATTAGATTGAAGAAATCGCCCTCGGGGGAGGGCAGCAGTGCGGCCATTGCGGAAGGAACGCAGGCCACGCACGTGAGAAACAACGCACAGAATTCAGGGGGAAATCGTGCGCACCACAAGTCTGCAAGTATCGGGCTACCGTTTTCTTCTCCGGCGGCTGGAGCTCGCGCTGGTCATCGGCGATCCGCGCATGGCCCACGACCCGCTACGCGCCCAACGCCGCAGTATCGGGGTCGGGTTTCTCGTGAGCGCGCTGATCGCGGGTGGTGCGGTGATGCTTTCGCTGTTGCGGCCGGCCCCCTCCATTGACGACGCCGCCCTCGTCGCCGACGAGCAGGGCAGCCTGCATGTCCGCCTGGAGGACGGTTTCCACCCGGTGAGCAACGTGGCGAGCGCCCGGTTGATGCTGCGCCAGCCGGTGGAGGTGAAGAACTCCACCGCCGCGCTGATCCAGGAAGGCAATGGGGGAGCGCCGATGGGGCCAGCGGTGGGCATTGGGCACGTGCCGGGGCTGAACCCCGCGCCGGTGCAGCAGTGGCTGGTGTGCGATACCTCGGAGGCCGCGGGGAAGCCGGATACGCTGCAGGTGAGGGCCGTTGAGGAAGTGGAGAGCTACCAGCGGGGCGTGGTGCGCTCCGGCAAGGCGGTGTGGCTGATCGACGGGACCAAGCGCAGCCTCGCTGAAGGTGGGGCCGCGCGTGCCCTCGGGGCGGTGGAGATTTCGATGGCCCCGGAGCTGCTCAATCGCTTTGACGAGCAGGGCGATAGCTTGATCCCGCGGGGGCTCTCCGGGTTGAAGAAGCCCTTCCACCGGGCGGGGACGGTAGCGCACGCCGGTGACCGGGCATTCCTGGTTGGCCGTGGCGGGGTGTCGGAAGTGACCGGCCCGCGCCGGGAGTACGTGGAGGCCCTCGCACCGGGTGGGAGCTTTGATGCGGAGCTGGGGGCGGTCATGGCGCAGCCGATGATTGACCTGCTGCCAAACGTTCCCGACCGGGAGGCCTCTTGGGCGCACCCGGAGCAATCCTGCCTGGGGGAGAAGGGCTTGGCGGAGCCGGCGGGTGACGGTGATGGGGACGGCGACGGTAAGCGCACCGGTGCCGGTGATGGGGCCGCTGGCGGGGAGGCTGGCGGGGAGGCTGACGGTTCTGCTGGCGGGGCTGGGACCGAAAGCAAGGACGACGCCGCGGGGCAGGACCCCCGGGCGGCTTACGCCGGACCTGCGGGCACGAGCGCGTTGCTCACCGAGCGTGGCTTCTTCTTGGTCGACGCCACCGGCACCCGCTTCACGGTGGGTAAGGCCGAGGACCTCACGGCTCTCGGCTTCACCGAGCACACTCAGGTGCCCTGGCGGGTGATCTCCGGGCTGCCGGAGGGTGGGGTGCTCTCCGAAGCGAATGCCCGGGCAACGAGCACAAGCACTAAGGCCACCGCCAACACCGCAGAGAGCGCCAACGGCACCCGGTAGTCCGTCACCTGCTCGGCGACGGGCGCGGCGGTGACCGCCACCGGGACGTCGGCCACGGCATCGCCGGGCGCATCGAAGGCGCCGGAGGTGGCCGCGTCGTGGGCCCCGGCTTCGTTGCCGGGGTTTTTATCGTGGGGGCCGCCGGGCAGGCCCGCCTTGGCGCGTTCCACGGCACCGTCCCCACGGTGATCCTGGCCCGCCGCGTCCGCCATATGGTTCCGTTGCTGGTCGCGAGCCAGGCTCAGGGCGGCCGAAGGATCCACGACCCTCGCGGTCTGCAACCCCTCCACACCGTCGATGGCGCCACCTGGTTGCGCGGTCTCCCGCAGCAGGCCTGTCACCTCTGCGGCCGTGAGCTCCGGGCGGAGCTGCCAGACCATCGCAGCCACCCCACTGACCACGGGGGCGGCGAAACTCGTGCCGATGAAAGGCTCCGGCGAGCCCACCACCGGCGGGCCATCGCCCACCTGCGCGACCACCGGGCCACCCGGCGCGTAGATGTCCGCGGGAACTCCGGCCAGCCCATAGGCGGCAGGCACCCGGCCGCTGTTGAGGACGGCCGGGGCGGGCTGGTCGCCCGGAGAACCCCCGCCCGTGGCGGCGCGTCCTGCACCAGCTCCGGCGGTGCTCGTCGCCGCGGAGCCTCCGGCAGATCCCGCACCACCGCCCATGACGGTGCCGCTTTCCACAGCCCCGACGGACAGCACCCCTGGCAGGGAGGCCGGGAACGTCGCGGCCCCGGCGTCGCACTGCCCCATATTTCCGATGGGAGCGACCACCAGTGTGTTGTCGGCGACGAGCTCGCGCACCGCCTTCTCCAGCGCCGGGGCGGGTTCGCAGGTGACCATCGAGACGTTGACGATCTTGTGCTTGGCCTTGACCTTCCGCGCCTGGTCGAGGGCCGTGACCAGCTCCTCGACGGTGCCCTCCACCGCGTCGGGCCTAGAGGCGTGTCGGAGGCTGTGGATGTGCGCGCCGGGCGCGGCCTGCGCGGCGGTCGTGGCCACCGCGGTGCCATGCAGAATGCACGAATCCCGTTCCCCGGTCGCCCCCGGCAGGGCCACACCGGTGTCCACCACGATGATGGTGCTGCCATGGCCAGTGGCCAGGTCGTGTGGATATGCCGGTGCTGGTAGGTGGAGGTCCGGGTCGCGTGCCTGTTCCTGGCAGTTGAGGTTGATGTTCCCGCGTGCGGGAGCTGCTGGTGGGGGAGTCATCCGAGCCCCCTGATCAGCTCAAACACGCCTGCGCCATGCAGTGTCAGCGGGACTGCGGCGCAGAAGGCCACGGCCTCCAGGGCGTCGACGACCCGGCCCACCCGGGGCGAGGAGATCTGCACCAGAGGTAAGACCACCAGCACCAACGCCAGCACACCCCACGGCACCTGATGGCCCAGCCACACGATCGAACAACCCGCCATCACGGCCAGCGCATTGGCGTGGAAGGGGCGCGTACCGCGGGCAGATAACGCGGCCACGACCAGCGCGACCACCAGTAGCACCGTCCACACTGACGGGGTGGGCCCACCCCACGGCACCAGCTGAACCACGGAGGCGAATAACCACGCACAGGCCGCCGCCACCAGAGCGGAGTGCACCTGCACTACCGGGCCGGCCTCGTTGGCCACCGGATCGCGGAACACACCCGCGGCCGGTACGCGCGGGACCACGACCTTCGCAATCGCCAGCGCCAACTGGCCGGAGTAGATCAGCAGCACCACCGCGGCCAGCGCAGTGATTGGCGGCCAGAAATTGATGGCCGCCAACACCGCAGCCGCGATCGTTCCCACTCGCACCGGCCCCGGCCGCCACACCAACAGCGCGGCAACCACGCAGCCCACCAGCACGTTCACGTTCAACCCGACGGCAAAACCCAGGGCCGCTGCCACCGGGACAAACCGCCGATCAAACAAGCTCAGTGCGGCCACTGCCACCGCAGCGAAGGTGCTGAAGACCAGCGGCAACAACACTGCGAGGTCGACCCCACCGCCCGCGGCGGCGTCCTGAAAACCAAAATGAGCGGCACCGTGGAAATCCAACGGATGCCACAACGGGGTCGCGCGGAAGGCGAGCAACACCACGGCAGCAGCGATGATCCACGCGGCGTAATTGGTGCCGACGTCCCCGGAAAGCTCATCCGCCGCCTCCAATGGCGGGGCGGGCGGCTCGGCGGGCTTGCGACAGTGCAAAGCCAAGGCCTCGCCCGCGTGGATGCCGGCCTCCGCGAGCGACTGCTCCGGCGCAACCACCCCCACTGCCCGGCGCAGCTCCCACAGCTGCCCCGGCTCCGGGTCCACGAGATGCGGAATGAGCTCCGCGACCGGCACGTGATCCGCCACCGCGGCGTTAATCACCTTGCCCGTGCTGGGCACCGAAATGCTGATGGCAATCAAAATATCCCCCTCAAATTTTCCCCCAATTTTTCGCCCCGACCCGAATACCCCAGCCAGGACTGAACAGAACAATAGCGGGTGGGGCGGACACGGGGGTGGCAAATTGGGGGATTTCGCCACGAGATGTCTTCACCGGGGTCTATGTTTAGGCGCACACGGCCATTGAGCTGCCCTGTCCGGCGCATTCCCGCTGGGCACACGGGGTGGCGATAGTGTCAGCAACCTGCGGGGGCAGGGCGGGGCGCGAGTGGTCAGTTGAGGGGTTCAATACAAGGGGGAAACCGCGGTGAAAGCGCAATCACCACCAACTTTGCCGAAGGAAAAACAGCCCTTCGTCCGCATACTCATGCCCGCGATCATGCTGGTCGCGGTGCTGGGAATGGTTGCGGCGATGGTGATGTCCGGGGCGGGACGCTCGCCAATGACATTCATCTTTCCGCTGATGATGCTGGGTTCGATGGCGATGATGTTCCAGTCCGGCACGGACGTCAACGAGGTCCGTAGGGGGTTCCACCGTCACCTGGACGCGCTGTCCGATTCGGTCAAGAAAGCCCGGCGCGAGCAGCTGGTTCGCATGAACCGGGAGCATCCGCATCCGGGCACGCTGTGGAACCACATCCATGCCGGCGAGTTGCCGAGCGCGGCCCCTGGAGTGGTGCGCATTGGAGTGGCGGTGCAGGCACCGGATGATCCGCTGGAGATCCCGGTTAATGCTCCGCCGGAGGACCTGGAGCCGGTGAGCGCGATGAGCCTGCGTGACCTGGCGCTACGCACCGCGACGATCGAGGCGCCGGTGGCGGTGGATGTGCGTGCATTCCCGTATATCGCGATCGTCGGCGACGGTGCGGCGGGGTTGGCGCGTGCGATGCAGGCGCAGCTGGTCGCCCAACCTCCGGAGGACGTCGGCGTGCGCGGGCCGCATGATCAGTGGCTGCCCCACGATGGGTCGGTGCGGGTGAATTTCTGTACGGGCGCGGACCCGGTGACGTTGAACTCGGTGGTGGTGGAGCCCAGCAGCGAGTGGGTGGATGCCGCACAGAGCCAGGGGTTGTACCTGCATGTCGCGGGGGCTGAGGAAGGCTTCGCGATGAGCGCGTGGACCGTTGATGGTTGGGCGCCGTTCGGCCTGGCGGACCAGCTCAGCGACGTGGAACTGGCGATGGTGTGCCGGTCGCGCTCCCAGGTGACTTCCGGCACAAGCCTGCTGGAGCTGCCGGGCGGGGACCTGCGCGCCCCGATCGGGTTCTCTGGCGCGCCGGTGTACCTGGACATTAAAGAATCCGCGCTGGGCGGGATCGGGCCACACGGGTTGTGCATCGGGGCGACGGGCTCGGGTAAATCCGAACTGCTGAAATCCGTGGTGGTCAGCTTCGCGCACAACCACAGTCCGGAGGAGCTGAACTTCATCCTCGTGGACTTCAAGGGTGGCGCGGCCTTCCTGGGCTTGGACAAACTGCCACACACCTCCGCGGTGATCACCAACCTGGTGGATGAGGCCGGGCTGGTGGATCGCATGCAGGACTCGCTGCTCGGTGAGATGCACCGGCGGCAGGAGCGGCTCCGGGCGGCAGGGATGTCCACCGCTCTGGAGTTCAACGAGGCCTTCCCGGGTCAGATGCCGGCGCTGTTCATCGTCGTGGACGAGTTCTCTGAGCTGCTGCAGAACCGGCCGGAGTTCGCGGAGGTCTTCGCCGCGATCGGGCGGCTGGGCCGCAGCCTGCGGATGCACCTGCTGCTGGCCAGCCAGCGCTTCGAGGAGGGGAGGCTGCGCGGCCTGGAATCCCACCTGAGTTACAGGATTGCGCTGCGGACATTCTCGGCGGCGGAGTCGCGGGCGCTGATCGGCTCCACTGCGGCGTTTGAACTACCCGCGAACCCGGGTGCCGCCATCCTTTCAGCCCACGACACGGTGCGCTTCCACAGCGCCTACGTCTCCGGCCCAGAGCTGCCCCGTGACCAGCGGCTGATCCAGGAGCTCGGCAGCGAGGTGGAGTCCACGACCACCACCCTGCAACTGGTGGTGGACCGGCTGCAGGGGCCGAACAAGAACCCGATCTGGTTGCCGCCACTGCCCACGATGCTGCCAGCCCACGAGGTGCTGGCGGAGTCGGATACAGGCGCACCGGAGGCTAGACCAGAGAACACCGGGACGGGGATCGGAGCGGGTGCGGCGGCAGCGGCGTCGTCGTCGGTGAAGATGGAACCGCTGACGGCGGCGATCGGGTTGGAGGACCTGCCGTTCGAAGGGGTGCAGCGGACGTACCGGATGGACCTGAACCGGCGGCACTGGGCGATCGTCGGGCAACCACGGACGGGCAAGACAATGACGGTGCGGGCGCTGGTGCTCGCACTCGGGCTGAGCAGCCCGGGCGTGCCGATCTACATCTTCGACCCCGGTGGTTCGCTGCGCGATCTGGCGCGGTTGCCGCAGGTCGCGGCGGTGGTTGGCCCGGAGCATGCGGGGCGCCTACTGGACGAGGTGGACCTGGTGGAAGGCCCGCGCGTGCTGATCGTGGACGGGCTGGATCAGCTCACCGCGATTGGGGAGGAGGAGCAGCGGCTCATCCAGCTGGCCACCAGCGGGCTGGAACGTGGCCTGCACGTGGTGGTCACCGCACTGCGCTGGAACTTCCGGCCCTCGCTGCGTGACGTGCTGACCGGACACGTGGAGATGAAGATGACCGCGCTGGATGCTGAATTCCGCGATGCGCAGAAGTCCCTGCCGGACGTGCCGGGGCGGGGCGTGTCGCATAACGGCAAGCACATCCAGGTGGCGTTCTGCGCTGCCCAGGATGTGGAGCACGTGCGCAAAGTCAGCGTGGCCCGGGGCGAGAAGGATGTTGCGATGCGGGTGCTGCCGGACCGGATCGGGCTGGCGGAGCTGTTGGACGGCGTGCCGGGTTGTGGATCCGCGCCGGGCGTGGATGCCGGGACCAGCGGTTTTGGCACGGGTACAGCTACGGCTGGCAAGCACGCTGCCGTGGACTCAACGGGGGAGGTCGCAGCAGGCAGCCACGCGATGGGTGCACACGCCCCGGTGGTGCCCTTCGCCCTGGGCGGCCCCCGCCTGGATGCGGTGGCCTGGGACAGCGGGGAGTTCCCGCACCTGGTCGTCATCGGCCAGGCCGGGGCGGGCGCGACCAGCGCGCTGCGCACGGTGGCAGCCAGCATCGACCAGCTGCCCGAGGGTCGCGCGGAAGTGTTGGCCACGGACACCCGGCGCGGCCTGCTTGGCAGCCCCGGTTACCTGGGTGCGGAGCAGTTCCGCCAGCGCCTCGCCGAATGGGTCGAGGTGCTGCAGTCCCGCGTGCCGAAGGACGTCTCCGTCGAGCAGCTCCGGGACCGTTCCTGGTGGTCCGGGCCGGAGCTGTTTGTGATTGTCGACGATTCGGACAACGACCCTGGCCTCGACGCGCTCGTGCCGTTGCTGCCCTACGCGGCGGACATTGGCTTGCACCTGGTGCTCGCCCGGCGTTCGGGGCAGTTCGCTCGCTCGGCCTTCCAGCCCCTCATGCAGGCGATGCGCGACCACAGCGCGTGGTTGCTGCTCTCCGCGCCGCGTGAGGACGGTCCGATCGCAGGCCAGAAACTGTGCCGACGCCAACCCGGCCGCGGCGTGTACGTCCACGCAGAATCCTGGCTGGTCCAGGTCGCAGAAGCGGAGGTCGGTGCATCGTCAAAACCAGTTGAAGCTTGTGAACAAACCGGAACCGGCGCCACGGGTGCGTCCGAGAAGGAGGAAGAGTGATGAATCCGAGTGCAACCAAACCCCCGATCCCAGCGATGGGGCTGCTCGCGGAAGCCGTTGCCCGCTATGAGTCGGGGTTGCTGGTCCACGGTGACCAGGTCACGGACCTGCTCACCGGGTTCAGTCTCACGATGCCTCCTATCACCGGGCCCGATACAGCCAGCACACTCGCGTTCCGCGGCAGCGGGATTGACCTGCAGGAGCTGGACGACCTCACCGAACTGGTCACCCAAGTAATGCAGCAGCGAATGAATAGTCCGCACGCAGCGGGGCTGGACTCCGGTATCCCGCGGGACCACTTCCCCTATGGAGTGGGTGAGTCCGACCCGGACGTGCTGGTCACGGGTGGGCAGGCTGCCCCGATTGCTACCTATCTGCGTGCGGCTGGGTTCCGAGCGCGGGTGGTGGACACCCAGTACGCGATGAACCTGGCCAGCAGCCTCGCGGTCGCACAACAGGAGCTATTGGCGCTGAGCCCGGAAGAGCCGATGAGGGCGGGCGCCGGGGCCACGGGTGGCGCCGGAGGTGGCGCGGATGCCGGGAAGCTAACGCACGCGGAAGCACTCGGGCAGGGTGCGCCCGCGCCGGGCGTGCCTCCCGGAGAAGAGCCGCGGGCGACACCCAACCGGGTTCTGTCCTGGGACCTTTCAGGCTCACGGGATAAGGCCGGGCCAACTCGGCCCGCAGTACACCGTGGGGGAGCGGGTGCGGCGGCACCGCGGAAACTCCCGCTGGGAGCCAGCCCGGTGGCTGCGGCCTTCGTCGCGATCATCATCGTGGCTGGAGCAATGGCCGCCGGGCTCGCGCTGGACGCTGCCGGTGGTGCCGGGGAGGACACCCAGGCGGTCGCGAACGCCGAAGGCGGTGCCGCCGGGCAGGCCGGGCAGGTCGAGCCAGGTGCCGGGGAGAGCGCCGGCGGGGAAGATGCCGGGGAGGGGGATTCGGACCGAAACCGCCAGCCAGAGACCCCGCCACCATTCACCCCGCCGCCGAACCGGCCGGGCATGCAGGACCCGAAGATCAACGGTAAAGGTGCCGACCACCGCGCCGCCGACCGTGCCGACGTCCCTGTGACAGCGGACTGGCCGAAGGGATGGAACCTCGCCGAAGCCACCCCGCAGCGGGAGACCTACCAGTCTGAGAAGGACGCCGGAATGCGCGTACTGCTCGCCGCGAAACCCGCACCACTAAAGAGCCAGGCCGAATTGGACAAAGCCGTGCTTAAAGCGTTGCGGGACGCGCCGGGCACGAAGGTCGCCAGTGAATCCCCGGTTAGCTACCGGGAGAAGTACCCGGACTCCGAAACGCTCTGGTACGTCCGGCTCGTGGATGGCCACCAGGTATCCATCGGCTGCCAATATCGGGAACCCAACCCAGTGCGCTCGCGGGTCTGCGAACAGGTGGTGGACTCGGCCCGGCCGGAGAAGTAAGCGCTGCGGCGCCGGCGCCCTTTCCACCGCACCCGACGGGGAGAGGTGTCCGCCGGGGTGAAGCGATCGCGGCACGTCGGGATGAGGCGTTCGCGGCAACCGGGATGAGGCGCCCGCGCCAGGCGGGTGAGGTGTGTGCGTCCGTTCCGCCTCGACCAATTCGCCACGCCGGAACGATGCCATTGCCGAGTCAGTGCCGGGCGGAGGCCACGCCAGGGCCGCTTCGGGGTGCGCAGCCGCTTCGGTAGGGTGCAGGCAGAAGCGGTGCTTAGTGACAGCACCACAGGAACGGCTGGGAAGAGCGGAGGTGAAGGCGGTGGCGTCCCCGGAAAACATCCTGCTGCACCTCGCGGAAGAACAAGAAGCGCAGGTCCGGGAGATCTTCGCCGCGCTCGAACAGCGAGGTTTTCCCGCCCAGCACCAAACCCCGCACATCACCATCACCTTCGCCCCGCGCATGGAACAGCCCGTCGTGGATCTGGCCGAAGAACTCCTCGCGCCCCTGATGCCCGCCACCCTGCAGCGGATGGGCACGGTCGTGTTCGGCACCCGGCGCAAGCAGACCGTCGCGTGGCTGCTGGAAGCCAGCGACGAGCTCGAAACCGCGGCGCGCGCGATCAGCACCGCAAACCCGGAGGGGCGCGGCCCGCGTTGGATCCCGCACCTGACGATGGGGCTGCGCCTGCCGCGGGCCATCGTCCCGGACTACATCCGCGCCCTCGACGAACTCAGCCCGCCAGAACTGCGCCAGCTCACCGCGGCGGAAGCCGGCCTCCGCGTGCCGAGCACAGACCAGTTCTTCCCCTTTTAAACCCGCTGTTTCCCCGGGGGAGGGCGATCCCCCTCCCGGAGCTGGCTAATCCCTCCAGCCAGTCCCAGCCACCTACGCCTTGCGCCGGAAGACGAGCAGCGCGTCGCGGCTGATGTCGTGCGGATACTCATCCCATTCGATCTCCACCACGGCCACCTGCTCTAGGTGCTCTGCCAGCAACTCGGCGCAGTCCGCGATCAGTGGGGTCAGCGCCCCCGCGTGGCGAATATCGCCCACGTTCCACACCACGTGCCCACCGGGAACCACCAGTCGCGCGCATTCGGCCGCCACCTCGCCCAGCTCCGCGAGGTAACGCCGATAGTCCCCGCCGCCGCACTCATAAGCCTCCAGCGGATCGGCCTCGCCCTCCGTCGCGGCCATGTACGGCGGGGACGTGAGAACCAGGTTCACTGCAGGTCGCGGCTCGTTTTTCTGCGGTTGTTCTGACGACGACGCCAACATCGGCAGGATCCGGCGCGCGTCTCCTGCGACCATGCTCGCCCCCGGTGCGGCGGCGCGAATTTGAGCCACCCGTTCCGGCAGCAGTTCGATGCCCCCGGCCCGCCGGCCGAGCCGCACGGCACGGATGAGTGTGGTTCCAAAGCCCGCGAAGGGATCAAAAACCATGTCGCCAGGAGCGGAATATGCACGGATCACGTGGTCCACGATCGCGGCGCACATGTGGACGTCCTCGTCCGCGCCGGCAGGGCGATCCACGAGGAACTCGGCGATGCTCGTCCGCAGGGGTGTGGCGGGGGCTGCCGTTGGCGCATCCAGGGGCGGGGAAGGCGTCATGACCTGCAGTTTAGCCCGACGTCCTGAAAAGACCAGTGACCGGTCCGTGGCGTTTTGGGGCATCCCGGCCCCGTGCCCGCGTTGTGTATTGGGCTCCGCCTTCGTGGGTGTTGCACTCCGACCCCTGCGTTTCGCCCTCCACCCGTGGGTGTTGCGCTCCGACCCCGTGTGTTTGTGCTCTATCCCGTGTGTTTTGCAGAGTTTGATGCCGGAAATCGGGCTAAAAGCGACATCAAACTCTGCAAAACGTGCAGGGGGTGCGGGGGGGG
>NZ_KV823480.1:32445-54547 GCF_001815965.1 Corynebacterium sp. HMSC22B11
GCCCGACGTCCTGAAAAGACCAGTGACCGGTCCGGGAAGTCGGGGGAGTGGGCGTGGGCGCAGAGTTTGAAGGAATTTTCGTCAAAGCGGGAACCTTTCGGGTCCGTTAGTTGTCTAATACTTCTGACGGACCGATAACCGGTTCGCGAAAACATGGGGAGGGAACATGAGTTTTAGGACAGATGTCGCAACGATGACCGGGGCGGCCAGCAACGTTGACCAGGTCAACGCCAGCATCCAGGGGGAGCTGTCTCGGCTGCAGGGCATCGTCGCGGAAACCTCGGGCGTGTGGCGCGGCCAGGCGCAGGGGGCATTCCAGAACCTGATGGAGCGGTGGAACACCAGCGCCCGGGAGCTCAGCGAGGCGCTGAACAGCATCTCTGAGAACATCCGGGCCAACGCACGCTCCTTCGACGACACCGAGCTCGAGAACATGCAGGCATTCCGCTAAACCAGCGACTGATGCGGCCGCTTCCGCAACAGGGGCCGCACCGCACAGAGAAAATCCAGGGGGATTTGAGAATAATGATCAAGTACAACTTCGGCATGATCGCGCAGACAGCCGACGACATTAACCAGACCCGGGGGCGGATCAACGGCAATCTGGAGGACCTCAAGCAGCAGCTGCAGCCACTGGTTGCGGACTGGGAGGGCGAGTCCTCGGAGGCCTATCAGCAGGCGCAGCTGCGCTGGGACCGTGCGGCCGCTGAGCTCAACGAGGTGCTCGGCCAGATCAGCGTGACGGTCCGCCAGGCCAACGATCGCATGAGCCAGATCAACACCTCGGCGGCCCGCAGCTGGGCGTAGCGGGCGGCGTAACTGACCACACCAGCCCGATCAGCTGAACCGGCCGAAGCGCTTGGAAGCCTGAACCGGCTGCGCACGCACCCCGTGGGGAACTGTCCCTGCGGGGTGTTGCCGTGTGTGGGGGTGCAGTGAAGAGCGCGTGGGCAAGGGACACGACGCCACCGTTTTCCCGGGAAAGGGTCGTTCAAGAGGAGGACGTCGCCGTGCCCGGCGTTCCTGCGGATCGCACCGCGCGCGGTCGTGAGGCGCTCTGCTGGCGGGCCAGGAGGCGGGCGTAGCGACGTCCCAAAATTTGGCGTATGAGCTGCGGATAGCTAGGGTGTTAAAGGTTGCATAACGTGTCCTCGGGTCTCCACCGGCCGCCGAGGATCCTTGAGCAGCGGAAGAAACTGCCTCTGAGCAGTACATTGACCGCGCTCGAGCGCAGCTCTGGCTGGCAGTTCCGATTCGACCTACAGGAGTCCAACGTGACTACTTTCCACCCGAAGAGCGGTGACATTACCCGTAAGTGGTACGTCATCGACGCCACTGACGTGGTGCTGGGTCGCCTGGCCGTCACCGCAGCTGACCTGCTGCGCGGCAAGGGCAAGCCGACCTTCGCGCCGAATGTTGACTGCGGCGACAACGTCATCATCATCAACGCCGACAAGGTGCACATCTCCTCCAACAAGCGTGACCGCGAGATGCGCTACCGCCACTCTGGCTACCCAGGTGGCCTGAAGTCCATGACCCTGGGCCGTTCCCTGGAGCTGAACCCAGAGCGCGTCATCGAAGAGGCTGTCCGTGGCATGATGCCGCAGAACAAGCTGTCCAACGCTTCCGTTAAGAAGATTCGCGTCTTCGCCGGCTCCGAGCACCCGTACGCTGCTCAGAAGCCAGAGACCTACGAGATCAAGCAGGTGGCACAGTAATGGCTGAGAACTTCGACAACACCGAGGCCTTCGAGAACGAGGCCGCACAGTACACCTCCACCGACGCTGCCAACGAGGAGTTCGTGGCATCCATCGGTGACTCCCTCAACGTTGAGGGCCAGGAGGCCGAAGAGGCCGCACCGGCTGCTCCGCTGTACGAGGGCCCGATCCAGACCGTTGGTCGCCGTAAGCGCGCCATCGTCCGCGTCCGCATGGTTGAGGGCTCCGGCCAGATCACCTGCAACGGCCGCGCACTGGAGGACTACTTCCCGAACAAGCTCCACGAGCAGCTCATCAAGGATCCGCTGGTCCTGCTGGAGCGCGAGAACCAGTTCGACATCCAGGCAACCCTGTCCGGCGGCGGCCCGTCCGGCCAGGCTGGTGCGATGCGTCTGGCTATCGCCCGCGCCCTGAACAAGTACAACCCGGAGGAGCGCACCCAGCTGAAGAAGGCTGGCTTCCTGACCCGCGACGCTCGTGCTGTCGAGCGTAAGAAGGCAGGTCTGCACGGTGCACGTCGTGCCCCGCAGTACTCCAAGCGCTAAACCTTCAACGGTTTTACTGCCCCACACCCCCGCATCGGCTGTTTCGGCCGGTCGGGGGTTTCGGCGTTCCTGGGGTGGGAGTACGGGTGCATGCGCGGGATCCGGCCCAGGTGCAGGCGAGTCAAGGTGCGCGAGCCGCCCTGGGTGCTGAAACGGGCCGACTCCAGCTGCGGGGCTGGCCTCACGCCAACCCCAGCACTGCAGTTGCTAGGCTGTGGAGCCACAGGTCAAAAATAACGCAAGGGGTGCGGCCCCGACCGCCCCCAATCCGCGCAAATGCGCAGGTGGCAGATACTCGCCACCAGCCGTCGGGGCCGCTGAGAACACACCCTAAGAACCTGATCTAGTTCGTACTAGCGAAGGGATGCTCGCACAATGCACAACTCGAATCTGCCCACCCAGCCCACCCCGACCGGCTCCGCCACCGCCGCCAACGCCACCAACGCCAACCCAACCCCCGCGATCCCGCGCGTGCTCTCCATCGCGGGCACCGACCCCACAGGCGGCGCGGGCCAGACCGCGGACCTGAAGTCCATCGCAGCAGCCGGCGGCTTCGGCATGTCCGTCGTCACCGCCCTGGTCTCCCAGAACACCCACGGCGTGCAGGCCATCGCGGAGATCGACCACGACTTCGTCCGCAAGCAATTCGACTCCGTCTTCGGGGACGTCACCGTCGACGCCATCAAGATCGGCATGCTCGGCGACGCCGCGACCGTCGCCCTCGTCCGGGAGGCGCTGCGCGACAACCGGGCGCCCGTCGTCGTCCTCGACCCGGTCATGGTCTCCAGCTCCGGTCACCGCCTGCTGGAAGAGGACGCGGAAGAAGCGGTGCGCGGCCTGGTCGCGGACGTGGACGTCATCACCCCGAACGTCCCAGAACTCGCCGTCCTGACTGGGAAGGACGCCGCCACCGACTACGACGCCGCCGTCGCCCAAGCGCAGCCGCTCGCGCGGGAGAACGGCACCATCGTCATCGTCAAGGGCGGCCACCTCAGCGGGGAGCGCGCGGACAACGCCGTCGTGTACCCGGACGGGCGGGTCGACCGCGTGCCGACCTACCGCATCGATACGCGCAATACCCACGGCACCGGCTGCAGCCTCTCCTCGGCGCTGGCTACCCGCATGGGGCTCGGTGAGGACGCCGGGGCCGCGTTGCGCTGGTCGACCCGCTGGCTGCACGAGGCGATCGAGAACGGCGAGCAGCTGCAGGTCGGCGACGGCACCGGCTTCGGCCCCGTCGATCACAGTCATCGTTCCCGTCGGCTGGAGCAGGTCGCGAGCAGCGAGATCTGGCCGCACCTGCGCGGCGAGCTGCCGGAAGGTCAGGGCTACGCCGCCGCCCCGACCCCGCACCTGGAACCGGCGGGCCCGCACACCCGCCGCCTGTGGGAGCTGACGGGCCAGGTGTGGCAGGAGATCATGGAGCTGCCGTTCATCCGTGGGCTGGCTTCCGGGCGGCTGCCGGAGGAGGATTTCAACTTCTACCTCGCCCAGGACGCCCTGTACCTGAACCGCTACTCGCGCGCGCTGGCGGAGCTGTCCACCAAGGCCCCGGATTCGGCGGGCCAGGTGATGTGGGCGAATTCCGCGGCCGGCTGCATCGAGGGAGAGGCGGAGCTGCACCGCTCCTGGCTGGCGGGTCGTGGCATCGAGGACGCGTCCGCTAACCCGGTCGCGCCCTCCCCGGTCACGCTCGCGTACACGAACTTCCTGGTCGCGACAGCCGCCGTGGAGCCGTATGTGTGCGGTGTTGCCGGGGTGCTGCCGTGCTTCTGGCTGTATGCGGAGATCGGCCTGGAGCTGACGCGGGCGAACCACAGCGGCCACCCGTTTAAGGCGTGGCTGGATACTTACGCTGACGAGGAGTTCCTCTCCGGGGCGCGGGAGGCGATCCAGCGCACCGAGGCAGCCTTCGAGGCGGCGAGCGAGGCGGAGCGGGAGGCGGCGACGTCCGCGTATCTCAACGCTGCGGTTTACGAGCGGGAGTTCTTCGACCAGGCGGATCGCCGCTGGTAGCAGGCGGTGGCGCTCGTCCCCACAGCGTGGACGATGACGTCCGTCCCTTCCGCTTAGCTTTCGACGGGGACGTCCCTGCTGGTTAGGGCCCGCCCTTTGGCGCGCCACCGCACCCGCTCGCGCCGCAACCCGGTGGTGTCGCAGGCCTCTTGTAAGCTATTGAGCCATGGGAAGATTGTTCGGAACCGACGGTGTCCGTGGCCTTGCTAACGAGAAGCTGACTGCCCCGCTGGCTATGCGGCTGGGTGCGGCGGCGGCCCGGGTACTGACGGAAAAGAAGTCCACCGACCGCCGCCCGACCGCGATCATCGGCCGGGACCCGCGCGTGTCCGGGGAGATGCTGACTGCCGCCCTGTCCGCGGGCTTGGCTTCGCAGGGGGTGGACGTGCTGGACGTGGGCGTGCTGCCTACCCCGGCGGTTGCGTTCCTGACCGATGATTATGGCTCCGACATGGGGGTTATGGTCTCCGCGAGCCACAATCCGATGCCGGATAACGGCATCAAGTTCTTCGCCATCGGTGGGCGCAAGCTCGAGGACTGGATCGAGGACGAGATCGAGCAGGAGATGGGCAAGCTGCCGGAGGAAGGCCCCACCGGTGCGGCCATCGGCCGGGTTTTCGACCAGTCCCACAGCGCGCTGGACCGCTACCTGCACCACTTGCAGCAGGCGGTGCACACCCGCCTGGACGGCATCAAGGTCGTGGTGGACTGCGCCCACGGCGCGGCGTACCAGGCCGCCCCGATGGCCTACGGGGCCGCGGGCGCGGAGGTCGTCGCCGTGTCGAATAAGCCGAATGGCTACAACATCAACGACGGTGTTGGTTCCACGCACATCGACCAGCTGCAGAAGGCTGTCGTCGAGCATGGTGCGGACCTGGGCCTGGCGCACGACGGCGACGCCGACCGCTGCCTCGCCGTGGACGCGCAGGGCAACGTCGTTGACGGGGACCAGATCATGGCCGTCCTCGCGCTGTCGATGAAGGACGGCGGTGAGCTGAAGCGCAACACGCTGGTCGCGACGGTGATGTCCAACCTCGGGCTGAAGCTGGCGATGGAGCGCAACGGCATCACGCTGCGGCAGACGCAGGTGGGCGACCGTTATGTGGTGGAGGACCTGCGCGCTGGGGATTACTCCCTGGGTGGCGAGCAGTCCGGCCACATCGTGATCCCGGAGCACGGCACGACCGGGGACGGTCTGCTCACGGGGCTGTTCCTGATGGCGCGGATGGCGACGACGGGCAAGACGCTGGCGGAGCTGGCGTCCGCGATGCAGGTGTTGCCGCAGACGCTGATTAACGTGCCGGTGTCCAACAAGGCCGCGATCGCTGGTGACGAGCGGGTGAAGCAGGCCATCGCGAAGGCGGAGGAGGAGCTCGGCGAGACCGGCCGGGTGCTGCTGCGCCCGTCCGGCACCGAGGAGCTGTTCCGCGTGATGGTGGAGGCCGCGGATTCCGCGACGGCGCGCAAGATCGCCGGCCAGCTGGCCGCAGTCGTCGCCGAGGTGTAGCCGGGCGCGGGCCGGGGCTCAGTCTGCGCGTAGGCGTTGCATCCGGGCCTGGGGTTCGCGCCACGTGCCCACGAAGCCCCGCGGATTTCGGATTTTCGGGAACCTTTCGCCCCGTGGCGTTGTCTAATAGGGCGGAAGGTTTTTTGCTGCCCGGTGCCGGCCACGACCGGTAGGTGTTGGGCGCGATGCGCGAAGGGGGCGCGGGGGACGTGTCTGAGGGGTCGAAGTCGCTTGCGGTGGAGCCGCAGAAGCTGATCGAGTACGCGGAGCTGCTGGGGCGGCACCAGCAGTCCTGGTCGCAACTTTTGGCAGGTCAGCGGCCAGACATCGCGGCCGGTGCGTTCGGAGAGGGCTTGAGCGCGCAGGGGCACCGCATCGAGCGTGTGCTCGCGCAGCTGCATGAGCTGCGGCAACGCCAGTCCGAGCAGGTCGCAGCGGAGGCGCGGGCGGCCTCCAAGCTCGCCCGTGATGCCGAGGACGCCGACCACAGCGCGGCAGGTGCGATCGCTGAGGTGCTCCGATGAGGCAACAGCAGCGCGTGGAGCGCGCCATCAAGCAGCTAGCCAGTTACGGGGTCCCGGTGGGCCCTGCGGAGTCCGCCGCCGGATTCACCCGCGGCCTGGACCCGGATGCCCTGCAGTCCGCCGCCCATCTTCTGTTCCGGACGCCACCGCCGGTGCTCCAGGCGGACCCGAAGGATCTTGCGGGCTGCGGGGGCGTGCAACTAGCCCAGGCGTGTGCTGCGCAGCAGCAGTACGACCAGGGCTTGGTGCATGTTGCGGAGTCCGGCCGGGGTGCCACGGAGCTCATCGGCAACCTCTGTGAGCACACCGCCGCGGAGGTGGAGCGGATCGTCTCCCGCTTCGAGGACCAGGTGGAGCAGTCCCGCATCGCGTTGCCGGAGTGCCCGCCGGAGCTGCTGAAGGCGATGGGGGATTCGGCCCAGCGCGCGGTGTGCGAGCAGCTGGAACGCCGCAACAAGGCGCTCACCGAGGCGGCTGATCAGCTGGTCGTAGATTGCGAAGCGGCCGTGGCTGGCAGCGAGGGGGAGGTACAGCTCAGCACCACCGATCCGGCGGTGCTGGAGGCGGTGATCGGACAGGACGCCGCCGGTGGCCACGGTGAGCAGCCGGAGCAGGGCAGTGCGGTTGTTCAGGGCAGCCCGGAGGGGCAGGACGCCGCGCCGGTGGCCGGCACGGACTCGCCGGAACATGGAACCCCAGGGGCCGAGGATTCGGCAGCCGGAGCGGAACAGACGGAGGAGCCACCGCAGCCCCAGGAAGCCCCGAGTCCTGAGGCTGACGCGGCAGATCCAGGCAACGGTGATTCTGCGGCCCACGATGCAGGAGGAACCCCGACGGACGGCGGGGAGGGGCAGTCGGGTGATGAGGCACCCGTCGTCGAACTGGAGACCTCCGGGGCGCTGCCGCAGGACGTCGAGCCTGCCGAGGTGGCGGCCTGGAGCCCGGATATCTGGCTGGCCGAGGGCGCGGGCACCGCCCAGGCAGAGCAGGCTTTCCATGCTTCCGGCGATGGGGCGATCGGTGGGGTGAATGCTGAGCCCGGAGGCTCACCCGCGGTGAAGCCCGCGACCACCGGGATCACCCTGGAACGGACCTATGAGGTGGGGATTGAAAGGAGCGGGCAGTGGTAGACCGCGATAAGTACGAGGCGATCATGGGGGAGTTCCTCGCCCGCATGGACGAGGCAGCGACGGCCTTCGAGCGGGAGATGTCCCAGCACCGGGACACCCTGGAGAAGCTCGTGGAACGCCAAGCGCAGGCGGGGCAGGACGGCAAGAACACTCACGGGGGATTCGAGGCGAGCACCGCGGGTGGCCGGGAGGCAGCGGACCGGGCGGTCAGCGGCACGGCCGTCGATAGTGAAGAAACCGCGAGCCGCCGGGCGGGGGCCGAACGCCCCGGCCCGGGTCTGGCGGAGCGTGACCTCAAGCGGGCCGGCTGGTGCGTGCCCTCGAACCTCTTCGATTAGACGGCATTCGATTAGACGGCATTCGATTAGGAAAACTCACCACGCTACTCTGAATCCATGGCGTGCTTCGATACTCCGCTTATCAAGGCTTTCTTTGCGGACGAGACGATCCGGAACGCCCGAGCTCTCGACTACCCGGTCCAACTGAGGGATACTGCCCCTTTCGTCTACCGCACTACGATCGGGGGTGCGGAAGTGCAACTCGACGGAGCTATGTTTCCTGGTTGTAGCGACTGCAGTTGTGCCGATTTCCGGGCGGGGGACCTCTGTGCGCACCTATGCGCCGCTGCCGCCCATCATTTCTCGAACACAACGAATGAATTGGAGTTCTTCCTGCCGGACGCCTCTGCCGCGGTACGTCCAGAGCTTCTGGAACACCCGCTCTTTTATGAGCTGCGAATGGCCTTGGTGACCTACTCTCCGGCCTACGAAGAGCAGACACTGACCGAGACTATTTTGAATAAGGCTGTGCCGTGCCGCGGCAAAATAGCCGACGAAAAGATCGCAGCGGAGGTTCTTCGCCTTCTCAACGAGAGTTTCCGCTTTTTGAATGAAAAAGAGGACCCTGCGCTCGAAGCGCTCTTCGATCTTCTCGAGGAGTTGAATGCACCAGAAGGGGAGATCGAATCTCTGAGGGCACAATGGGAGTACCTGTGGGAGCCCCGCGATGACGAGTGGGAGTTTGAATGGCTCGATGACGAAGAAGAGGATTCTTGCTAGCTGACTCGAATCTGATCGAGCGCTCGCCGGCGCAAACATTCGGAAAGCTCACGTTGTGGTCAGAAAATGCCATGAAATTGACCGGAACGTGAGCTTTCCGAGATCGGAACATGTGCGCAGAGCGGGACTCTAAAACTGTGCGATTAAGCATTGTGACGCTACATACTCTCGAGGAATTCCTCGACACTGCCCCTGAAAGCGCCAAACGTGAGTGCCTGGTGGGCGTGTTCGGCTAGGTGAAGGCAACTATCCCTGCTGGGTTATCGCCTGGGCTGCTACCAGGCGATGGTCGGGAAGCGCAGCTAGCGGTCGTCCAGCTGCCTGAAGGTGATGTTGATCCGGCCTTCCTTGAGCCCGCATCCGTCGGGCAGGGTCTCTGGCCTGGTCTGGGGGACACCGTGGAAGGCGAGGCGTTTCGGTCCACCGAAGACGATGACGTCGCCGCTGATCAGGGTCACTTCATCCCACGGTTGATTGCGAGTCTCGGTGCTCCCGATGCGGAACAGGGCCTCATCACCGATGGACAGCGAGACGACCGGTGCCAGCGAGTTCTCGTTGCGGTCCTGGTGCATGCCCATGGTCGCGCCGGGCGGGTAGTAGTTGACCAGCGCCATGTCGGGTCGGAAAGTGTCCGCCCAGGCGGACAATGCAGCGTCGTAGCGTCCGGCGCTGGTCAGCGCCTGCCTAGCGATCTCCGCGAGGTTCTTCGGCACTTGGGGCACGCGATGCCCTGCGACGTGGGTGACGTAGCGGTACGTCGGTTCGGTCACCCACATGCGGCCCAGGTGCAGCATGAATACCTGCATGCGGCCGCTTTTCAGCTGCGGGCGGCTCATGCTCAACGGGGTGCCCGCCAGCTCACGGGCGATCTCACGGAGCTGGGAGACGACCGCGGCCTGCTGCCCAAGCTCGAGCCATCCCGGAAGGTGTACGACGCCAGGGGTGATGCGGGCGTCGTCACGCGGGAGGTCGTCGAAAAGCATGATGCCCCAGTCTAGGACGCCTCGTGCCGGCCCGCCCGAGCTAAAGGGAAGTGACATCAAACAAGGGATAGTGACCTCACGACGTGACCTATTGTCTTGTGGCCGGAATTGCGATAGTCTTGAATCAAGAATCTAAAAGTGATTCAAGGTTCGGGGGTGAGTGAAATGATTTCGGCAATTGAGAGCGCTCTTAGCTCTGCAGGCCTCTCGCAGCGTGACCTGGCCGCACGTACTGGACTTTCACAGTCAACGGTGCATCGCATACTCAAGGGGGAGCGGAACGTGAAGATGCCGGAGCTAATTCGCATCGCCGATGCAACTGGCTGCACCGTTGCGCAGCTCACGGGTGAAGGGGTTGCGAAACGTGTCGTGTGCGCGGCGCGCAGCACCAATGGAGCCAAGATGGAGGCAATGCGCCAGAGATTGCTCCACTTTATGGAGCTGGATGCCTACCTGGACGATCAAGCGATCGCGAAGGTCCTATGAACAGCTCGAACGAGACCCAAGCGAAAAAGGCAGCCCAAGAATTTCGCACTGCCCATGGGTTGGGCGTGCAACCACTAGGAGACCTGGTCGGGCTCGTCGAGCGATTCACGGGGTACGACGTCGCGGTTGTTGATGCGGATGCAGACGAACATGGGCTGACGATGTTTGATCCGGTGCGCGAACACATCCTTATTGGTGTGGCTCGCACCCGTCATCCGATGCGGCAGCGCAGCACTCTTGCACATGAGCTCGGGCACGTAATTTTCGAAGATTTCCGTGAAAACCTGCAAGGATCTCCAGTTGGAGGAGGCCCCAGACGTCCAGCTGAAGAGATCCGCGCCGATGCCTTCGCCCGGCACCTGTTGATCCCTCAAGAGGGCCTCAAGGCGTGGCTGGGGGCCGAGGAGCCTGTCTCAGAGGTGACACTCTCGCGGGTTGTGCAGCGTTACCTCGTGTCGCCAGCGATCGCTGCTATCGCGCTACGGGACACGGGTTATATCAATTCTGATTTAACGGAAAAGTGGCAGCAGATCTCCACTGGCGCCCTGGCGACGAAATACGGTTGGCGTGACTATTATCACGGACTCCAGGAGGAATCAGATCGGATCCGGGCGCCGCAGAAACTTTTAGCTCGCGCAACCAAGGGGTATATCGAAGGCGTGGTGAGCGCCCAAACCATTGCCACGCTGCGTGGCATTCCGGAGGCGGATCTGCTTGCTGAGTTCGCCGAAGCAGGAATTGCGCCGAAGCCTCAGCCCGACGATGAATTTGAGATTCAGCACTTGCCGCCTGTGAACGTGGATCTCAGCGGTTTGGAATAGATACGGTCATCGCGCATGCCGTCGTCGCTGCTGAACAGGGGAACGACATTATCGTCCTGATCGATGACGGAGAGGGACGCCGGATGGCAAATCAGGAGGCCCGCCGCCTTCAAAGGCTACGGGCGAGCGGATCCTCGGTCGGCAGCCTGGCGCTCATAAGTACGGTGACGGTTCTGAAAAATGCCGCCGGGAAAGAAGAGTTGCCGGATCGTTCGTCATTGCGGAAGCTGTACGCCCGGCTGCGCAGCCTTGATGACGGCTTAAAACCGCTGGAGGAGACAGGACTATTAGGCCTGGATGTGTGGAGATGAGAGGCCGGAGGAACCTACACCACAGTTCCGGCATCATCGGAAAACCGGAGCGCAGCCCTGCGCGTCCAGCAGCCAGCTAGCCCAGCCGGATGTTGCTCAGCGCTTCCTCAACGTCGATGTTCTCCGGCAGCTCGCGGTACAGCTCCAGCTGATCCTTCACGCTCGTGTCCTTCAGTTCCGCGCGAGGGTCGCGGAAAGCCTTGTACTTCCGGGACTCATCAGCCAGCACGAAACCAGTCATCAGGCCACGCACCGTCTCTTGTGCGGCGAACTCCGGCAGCCCAGAGCCCATCACCAGGCGGCGGCCGTAGTTCTCGTGGAAACCGGCCTGCGAGGCCTTATCCATCCGGCGGTACACAACTTCGCCCTGCCAGTTCGCGGCTAGGCGCTCCGGGTTGCCGGACGGGGCGGCGTGAATACCACCAGGGGAGAGCACCAGGCCCGGGGCATCCACGTGCTGCGCGGCGTCATACGGGCTCGGATTCGCATCAGCCGGGTACACAGCCATCACACCAGCCAGGGTCGGCTTGTCCCCATAAGAATCAAAGCTGTCCTTGACGTACTCGCGGGCCGTTGCCGCCAGCACCGCTGCCGCCGCGCCCATGCCGTGACCAGCCAGGTACAGCTTCGACGGGTGCACCGTCACGTTGCCCTGACCCAGCTTCACGCCAGCCAGGATCTGCAGGGAGGTCTCCAGGTCGGAGGCGAAGCCACGGTGGTTCGGCAGCACGCCGCGCTCCGTATCGGGAGCGGCCACGGCGAAACCCCAGCTCGCAAGGTGCCGCAACGTCGCGTGGTAGGCCTTCGCGCCCACCCGCCAGTCGTGTCCGAACGCGATGCCCGGGATGCCCTTGCCCTCGGCAGGGGTGTACACGCGGCCCGGGATGCCAGCGAAATTCAGGTCGCCGGTGAGCACCCGGTGCGGGCCACGCTTGCCGAGCCTTGGAACGAGGTTTTTCAAACTATCAGCCACGCAACTCACACTAGTAGAAACTGCTTCCGCATGGGCCAAGCAGGCGTGTATCGTTTCCATTTATGTGCGCAATCGTTGGATACGTAGGAAAGAACCAAGCCCTGGAAATCGGGCTCGATGCACTGCAGAGGATGGAGTACCGGGGCTACGATTCCGCCGGTATCGCCGTCAATAACGCAGAAGGTATCCGCGTAGAAAAAGCCGAGGGCAAGCTCAGCAACCTCGTCGAACGCATCGACATCATCGGCCGCGACACCCTGACCGGCAACACCTGCCTGGGGCACACCCGTTGGGCAACCCACGGTCGCCCGAACGACGTCAACGCGCACCCACACCTCTCCTTCGACGGCAAGGCCGCCATCGTCCACAACGGCATCATCGAGAACTTCGCCGCCCTGCGCGACGAGCTCGAGGCCCGCGGCATCGAACTGGTCTCGGACACGGACTCCGAGGTCGCCGCCCACCTGCTCGCCATCGAGTACAACGAGGGAGCCCACGCTGGGGACGTCAAGGCCTCCGCGCTCGCCGTTCTGCGCCGCCTGGAAGGTGCGTTCACTGTCCTGTTCACCCACGTTGACGAGCCGGGGCTCATCGTCGCCGGTCGCCGCAACACCCCGCTGATCGTCGGGGTCGGGGAGGACGGCATGTTCCTGGGCTCGGATGTTGCGGCCTTCATCGCCCACACTAAGAACGCCGTCGAGCTCGGCCAGGACAGCGCCGTCGCCATCACCGCCGATAACTACGAGATCATGGACTTCGACGGCGCCCCCGCCGAGGGCAGCCCGTTCACCATCGACTGGGACCAGGAGGCCGCCGAGAAGGACGGCTTCGACTCCTTCATGATGAAGGAAATCCACGAGCAGCCCGCCGCCGTCCGCGACACCCTGGCCGGCCGCTTCGTCGACGGCAAGGTCGTCCTCGACGAGCAGCGCCTCTCCGGCGACGACCTCCGCAACATCCAGAAGGTCTACGTCGTCGCCTGCGGTTCCGCCTACCACTCCGGGCTGCTGGCGAAGTACGCCATCGAGCACTGGGCCCGCATCCCCGTGGAGATCGAGGTCGCATCCGAGTTCCGCTACCGCGACCCGGTGCTGAACCAGCAGACCCTCGTCGTCGCCGTCTCCCAGTCCGGCGAGACCGCCGACACCCTGGAGGCCGTGCGCCACGCCAAGACCCAGGGTGCGCGCGTGTTGGCGGTGTGCAACACCAACGGCTCCCAGATTCCGCGCGAATCCGACGCGGTGCTCTACACCCACGCCGGCCCGGAGATCGGCGTTGCCTCCACCAAGGCCTTCCTCGCCCAGGTCGCGGCGAACTACGTGGTTGGCCTGGCTCTCGCCCAGGCACGCGGCACGATGTACCCCGACGAGATCGGTGACATCTACGACACCCTCGCCGAGCTGCCCACCAAGATCGAAAAGACCCTGGAGCTCGCCGAGCCGATCGAGCAGCTCGCCGAGGAGCTCGGGTCCGTGAAGACGATGCTCTTCCTGGGCCGCCACGTCGGCTTCCCGGTCGCGCTCGAGGGCGCATTGAAGCTCAAGGAACTGGCCTATATCCACGCCGAGGGCTTCGCCGCCGGCGAGCTCAAGCACGGCCCGATCGCCCTGATTGAGGACGACCTGCCGGTGGTCGTCGTCGTCCCGTCCCCGACGGGCCGCCCGGTGCTGCACTCCAAGATCGTGTCCAATATCCAGGAGATCCGCGCCCGAGGTGCGAAGACGATCGTCATCGCGGAGGAGGGCGACGAGGCGGTGCGCCCGTACGCCAACTGGCTGCTGGAGATCCCGGCCACCGGCACGCTGATGCAGCCGCTGCTGTCCACCGTCCCGCTGCAGTTCCTGGCCGCGGACATCGCCCGCCAGTGCGGCAACGAGGACATCGACAAGCCGCGCAACCTGGCCAAGTCCGTCACCGTGGAGTAGTCCGCGGGGCGCCCGGGCTACTCCGCTTTCACTTCACCCACCACCACGTTTCACCATCTCACCCGGAACGTTTTCCATCACCACACAGGAGCTTCGCCCCATGCCGAATTTTTTGGACGACACCCCGCCCGGCGAGTTGCTCGCCGCACGCGATTGCCTGGTCGCGGCCGGGGAGGTCTGGCCCTCCCCGCAACCACTGGAGGATAAGTACGCCGGTGTGGTGGGCATTTTCGCAGGCTCCGATACGTTCCCGGGGGCCGCGCTGCTGGCGCTCAAGGCGGCGGTGAAATCCACCGCTCCGATGGTGCGCTACGCAGGCCCCGTGGACCCACGCCTGATCGCCCTGGCCCTGCCGGAGGTGGTCAGCGCCCCACGCCCGGAGAAGGCCGGGAGGGTGCAGGCCTGGGTCGCAGGCCCCGGGATCGACGAAAACTCGCCGGAAGCGCTGAACATCCTGGACTGGCTGGTGCGCCAGCCCGAACCCCTGCTGCTGGACGCCTCGGCGCTGCAGCTGGCGGCGAAGAATACGCAGCTGCTGCGCGGGATTATCAACCGCCGCACCACCGGCCGGGCGACCGTCCTGACCCCACACGCCGGGGAATTCGCTGCCCTCGCGCGGGCGCTGGGCAACGAGGAGCAGGCCGAGGCCGCGGCCGTCGACCAGGATTTTGACCGCCGCCGCACCGCGTGCGCCTGGCTGGCCCGACAGACCAAGTCGGTGGTGCTGCTCAAGGGGCGGCACACCATCGTCTCCGATGGGGATGTCGCCTGGGGCGTGGACGCAGGCCACTCCTGGTCCGCCACGCCCGGCTCCGGGGACGTGCTGGCGGGCATCGCTGGTGCTGTGATTGCGGCGGCCGAAGAGGCTCCGCTGCTGCACTGCATCCTGGGCGCGGTGGCGGTGCACGCGGTGGCGGCACTCCGTGCCGCGGAGACCCCGGAGGGCGTTGCGCCGATCTCGGCGTCCGACATCGTGGAGAGCATCCACACCGTGGTCGCCGTCGCGCTCCGCCACGCGCATGAAGACGCCGACGGCGACTAGCCTTAAGGCCATGACCCACACCCCGAAGGACACAACGGGTCGCGGCGAGCTCATCCAGCTCATCGTCGACCTTCCAGCACTGGCCACCAACACCCGCTTCTTCGCGGACTTCGTCGCGCCTGCCCAACTCATGGCGGTCGTGAAGGCCGATGGCTACAACCACGGCGCGCTGCGTATCGCGCAGACCGCGCTGGATCACGGCGCTGCGGTGCTGGGGGTGGCTACTGTCCCGGAGGCTCTGTTACTTCGCGGCGAAGGCCCTGTGAAGGACGGCGAGCCGGCCACCATCTTCGCCTGGATGTGGGAACCGGCTATGGACCTCACCCCGGCCTTCGAGGCCGAGCTGACCCTGGGCGTGCCCTCCCTGGCACACGCCCGCAGCCTCATCGACCAGGCCCGCTCCTGGCAGGGCAAAGCATGCCCGGTGGTCGGCGTGATGGCCGATACCGGTATGTCCCGCTCCGGGATCAGCCCGGCCGAATGGCAGGAAACCATCGCGCTGCTCGCCGCCGCAGAGAAGGAGGGGCTCATCGCGGTGGACGGGGTGTTCACGCACTTGGCGTCCGCGGATGAGGACACGCAGCGCGCCGTGACCGACCGGCAGCACCAGCGCTTCCAGCAAGCCATCGCCGACTGCCGGGCCGCGGGCATGGCAGTGCCCCGCAACCACATCGCCAACACCCCGGCAACGCTGACCCGCCCGGATATGCACCACGAGCTCGTGCGCCCTGGCCTCGGCGTCTACGGCGTGGACCCGGTGGCAGGCGGAACCCCCACCGGGGCAGCGGAGAACGCCGTACCGGGACTACCGGACGTCCTGCCCCTCCAGCGGACGATGAGCATGCGCGCGAAGGTCATCACCACCCGCGTCGTCCCGAAGGGCGAATCCGTCAGCTACGGCGGCATCTGGACCGCCCCGGAGGACACGCGCACTGCCGTCGTCGCCGCAGGCTACGCGGACGGGGTGCCACGGTCGGCGTCCGGAAAGATGCAGGTCAGCATCAACGGCGAGAGCTACCAGCAGGTCGGGAGGATCTGCATGGACCAGTTCGTCGTCGCCCTGGGTCCCGCCGAGAGCGCTGCCGCCGAGGCCGTGCAGCCGGGCGACTGGGCCGTGATCTTCGGCGACCCGGCAGCAGGGGAGCCCGGCGCGGAGGACCTGGCAGCCGCCGCCGATACCATCCCCTATGAGATCGTCACGATGCCGCGCGGGCCACGCGTCCAGCGGGTCGTCGTGGACGTGGAAGGCGAGGAACACGTTGTCGAACGCTAAGGCTGGCAGCGGGGTGGACCTGGGCGAGGTAAAGGGGAACGCGCATGCCCGGACCCCCGAAGACATGCGTGCCATCGGCCGCGAGCTGGGGGAGCAGCTCGCCGCGGGCACCGTCGTGATCCTCACCGGGCCACTCGGGGCGGGCAAAACCACCATCACGCAGGGTATTGCCGAGGGGCTGGCGGTCAAGGGGCGCGTGCAGTCGCCGACCTTCACCATCGTGCGCACCCACAAGCCCGGGGCGCGCGGCATTCGGCTGCTGCACATGGATGCCTACCGCCTGCTCGGCGAGGGCGTGGCCGAGTCCATCGCGCCGGGCGAGCAGCTCTCCCGCGACGACGTCCTGGACACGCTGGAGTCCCTGGATATCGACGCCGACCTGGACGACGCCGTGCTCGTCGCCGAATGGGGGCGCGGGGTCGTGGAGGAGCTCGCGGACCGGGTCCTGGACGTGGAGATCATGCGCGCCGTGGGTGCTGAGGGAGATGATGACAGCGACGTCGCGACCGCGGACGTCAACGGTGATGGCTCGGACGTCGTAGATGGCGACCTCGCGGACGGCGGGGTCATCGACATGACCGACGGCGACGAGGACGACCCGCGCGAGGTCCACTGGCGCTGGCGCGAGTAGCTGGTGCTGTCGGCGCGGGGGACGTCGGCGTCGTAGCGTGCGCTGGATGAGCGCGAAAGGCGTGTCTGCGCGGGGTAGTACACTAACCCCATGCTCGTGCTCACGATTGATACCGCCACGTCCTACGTTGTTTCTGGCCTCGTTGAGGTCAACCGTCGGGCGGGCAGTTGGGGCACGTTCGAGTACTCCGCGACCACGCTCACGCAGCGGGTGCAGCGCAACCCGCGCGGCCACATGGAGCTGCTTGTGCCGCATATTCAGGAGTCCCTCGCGGAGGCGGGGCTGCGGCCACGGGACGTCGAGGCGGTGGTCGTCGGCACTGGTCCGGGGCCGTTTACGGGGCTGCGCGTCGGGATGGCGACGGGGGCGGCGTTCGCGGACGCGATCGGTGTTCCGGTGTTCGGGGTGGATTCGTTGTCCGCCACCGCTGCCAGTGTTGCGGCTGGTCACCAGGAATGCCTCGTTCTTTCCGACGCCAGAAGGCGCGAGTGGTACTCCGCCACCGCCACCGAGGCCGGTCGGCTGGTCGCTGGGCCCGCGGTGGGCAAGCCCGCGGACGTGCTGGCTGAGCACGGCTCCAAGCCCATCGCGGTGGCGCTGACCGCCGAGGTGGCGCGTGCGATCGAGAAGCTTGAGGGGGAGGAGAAGGCCGCGACCGAGGCCTGGCGCATCATCACGGAGGATGCGTACCCCACGCCCGAGGGGCTGGCGCTGGCGGGCGCGGATCAGCTGTGGTGGCTCGAGGGGGAGGGCCACTTTGTGGAGCGGCTGGGGCGCCCGCTGGTGGCGCAGTATTTGCGCCGGCCGGATGCCGCGGAGCCGAAGCGCAAGGAGCGCACTGCCGCGGTGAACTTCGCCGCGGCCGCTGAGGATGTGGCGGCTTTTGATCGGCTGGAGGCTGAGCAGCGGGCGGCGGAGGCCGCGCCGGAAGGGGCGATGACCGAAGCAGCGGGTGTCGGCGCCGAGTCTGCGAATGCTGAGGCTGCGAAGGCCGAGGCGGCGGATGCTGAAGCTGGGAATGTCGAACCTGCGGATGCTGAACCCGCGAATGCTGAACTCACAGTGGAGCTGCTGACCCTGGATCGCGCATCCCTGGCTGACCTGGAGGAGATGGCGCGGATCGAGCAGGAACTCTTCAGCGAAGAATCCCCCTGGTCCCTGGAGGCCTTCCGCGCTGAGCTCGCCAACCCCCGCAACTACTACGTCGCCCTGCGGGTGGCAGGCCAGCTGCAGGGCTATGCGGGCATCGCGCTCAACGGGACGCCCGCGGACCCGGAGTGGGAGATCCACACCGTGGCGCTGTCCCCGGAGCAGCAAGGCAAGGGCCACTCGCGGCTGCTGATGGACAAGCTCTTCGAGCCTCTGCAGGTCATCGGCGGGCCGGTGTACCTCGAGGTCCGCGACGGCAACGCCCCGGCCGTGGGGCTCTACGAAAGCTATGGCTTCGCGGTCACCGGCCGCCGTAAGGGCTACTACCAGCCCTCCGGGGCCGATGCCCTCACCATGTTCCGCCCCGACGAGAAGCGCCCAGATCAGGTCGAGGAGGGCGTGCCGGGGAGCGCTACTGATGCTGCAGAGTCCATGCTCGTCATGGGTATTGAAAGTTCCTGCGACGAGACCGGTGTTGGCGTCGTGCGCATGAGCGCGCCTGCCGGTGACCAAGAGGAAACAGGCAGCGCCCCGGTCGTCGAGGAACTCGTCAACCAGGTCGCCAGCTCCATGGAACAGCACGCCCGCTTCGGTGGCGTGGTCCCGGAGATCGCCAGCCGCGCCCACCTGGAGGCCATGCAGCCCACCATGCGGGCGGCGATGCGCAGCCTGCAGAAGCAGACCCGCATCGGCCAGCGCCCGGACGCCGTCGCCGTGACCATCGGACCTGGGCTCGCCGGCGCGCTCATGGTTGGTGCCGCCGCGGCCAAGGCCTACGCCGCCGCCTGGGAGGTGCCGTTTTACGCGGTGAACCACCTGGGCGGGCACGTCGCCGTCGAGGCGCTGACGAAGGAGGGCCGCGAGCCGCTGAAGAATGCCATCGCGCTGCTCGTCAGCGGCGGGCACACCCAGATCCTGCAGGTCGACGGCGTGGGTAAGCCCATGACGGAGCTCGGCAGCACCCTCGATGATGCCGCCGGTGAGGCCTATGACAAGGTCTCCCGCCTCCTCGGGCTCGGCTACCCGGGCGGGCCAGTGATCGACCGGCTCGCCCGCCAGGGCAACCGCAAGGCCATCGCCTTCCCGCGTGGCATGATGCGACCGCAGGACTCCCGCTACGACTTCTCCTTCTCCGGGCTGAAGACCGCCGTCGCGCGCTTCGTCGAGCGCGCCGAAGCCGCCGGGCAGGTGGGGGAGAACGCCATCCCGGTGGAGGACGTCTGCGCCTCCTTCCAGGAGGCCGTGGCCGACGTGCTCACCGCCAAGGCACTGCGCGCCTGCGAGGACACCGGTGCGAAGGTGCTGCTGCTCGGCGGGGGAGTCTCCGCGAACTCCCGGCTGCGCGGGCTGGCCGCCGACCGCTGCCGCGACGCCGGGGTGGAGCTGCGCATCCCACCGCTGCCGCTGTGCACCGATAACGGGGTGATGATCGCCGCCTTGGCCGCGCAGCTCATCAGTGAAGGCGCCCAACCGACCGCAATGTCCGTCGGCACCGACCCGGCCCTCGAGGTGGAGGTCCCGATCCTCACGGACTAGGTGGAAGATACGGGCCAGCGGTGGCGGGGGCGCCATCCGGGCGGGGCGTCGGACCCCACCGCCGAAACAGACGGACCAGCGGTGGTGGTGGCGTCGTCGTCAAAGAAAAAGAGGGGGACAAAGAACGGGAACGGGAGGGGCAGCGCCGGCGACTGAAACACGACGAGCGACCATCGCGCCACGCTGAGCAAGCCCGAGCAAGCCTGAGTAAGCCCGACTCAACCGGCGCTGTTGAGGCTTAGCACTTGGGTGGGTAGAGTGCTAGTCAGGTTGTTTGACACACAGTTGTTCACCCGCGACGACGGCTGTGCACGGAAAACAAACCGGCACAAAAGAACCAAGCCCCAATCAACGGGGGCACAAAGAAACCTTGAGGAATACACGGAGGTATTCAACGTGGCTAACGTCAACATCAAGCCGCTCGAGGACCGCGTTCTGGTCCAGATCGTCGAAGCAGAAACCACCACTGCATCCGGCCTGGTGATCCCAGATTCCGCACAGGAGAAGCCACAGGAAGCAACCGTCGTCGCAGTCGGCCCGGGCCGTTGGGCAGACGATGACGACCGCATCCCGATGGACGTCAAGGAAGGCGACACCGTCATCTTCTCCAAGTTCGGCGGCACCGAGCTGAAGTACGAGAGCCAGGAGTACCTGCTGCTCAACCAGCGCGACATCCTCGCCGTCATCGAAAAGTAAGCGGGTAACGCATGTCCAAACTCATCGCATTTGATCAAGAAGCCCGCCAGGGCCTCCAGAAGGGTGTCGACACGCTCGCTGACGCGGTGAAGGTGACGCTCGGCCCGCGCGGCCGCAACGTCGTGCTGGACCGTGCCTTCGGTGGCCCACTGGTCACCAACGACGGCGTGACCATCGCCCGCGACATCGACCTCGAAGACCCCTTCGAGGACCTCGGTGCACAGCTGGTGAAGTCCGTCGCCATCAAGACCAACGACATCGCAGGCGACGGCACCACCACCGCCACCCTGCTGGCCCAGGCGCTCATCAACGAGGGCCTGCGCAACGTCGCCGCCGGCGCCAACCCGATCGCGCTGAACCGCGGCATCGCCACCGCCTCCGAGAAGGTCGTGGAGCTGCTGAAGGAGCGCGCACAGGAAGTTTCCGACGCCGCTGCGATCGCCAACGTCGCCACCGTCTCCTCCCGCGACGAGTCCATCGGCACGATGGTCTCCGACGCCTTCGAGAAGGTCGGACGCGACGGCGTGGTCACCGTCGAGGAGTCCCAGTCCCTCGAGGACGAAGCCACCGTCACCGAAGGCCTCTCCTTCGACAAGGGCTTCCTGTCCCCGTACTTCGTCACCGACACTGACTCCGGTCAGGCCGTCCTGGAGAACCCGCTGGTCCTGCTGGTCCGCGAGAAGATCTCCAGCCTGCCGGACTTCCTGCCAGTCCTGGAGCAGATCGCCCAGTCCGGCAAGGAAGTACTGATCATCGCCGAGGATATCGAGGGCGAGCCTCTGCAGATGCTGGTGGTCAACTCCATCCGCAAGTCCCTGAAGGTCGTGGGCGTGAAGTCCCCGTACTTCGGCGACCGCCGCAAGGCATTCATGGATGATCTGGCCATCGTCACCGGCGCCACCGTCGTCGATAAGGAGCTCGGCGGGAAGCTGTCCGCCGTCACCCTGGACGACATGGGCACCGCGCGCCGCATCACCGTCACGAAGGACGAGACTGTCATCGTCGACGGCGGCGGTTCGCAGGACGCTGTGGCTGAGCGCCGCACCCAGTTGCGTCGGGACATCGAGAACACCGACTCGAACTGGGACCGCGAGAAGCTCGAGGAGCGCCTCGCGAAGCTCTCCGGCGGCGTGGCTGTGCTGCGCGTCGGTGGCGCGACCGAGACCGAGGTCAACGAGCGCAAGCTGCGCGTTGAGGATGCGATCAACGCGGCACGTGCCGCGGCGCAGGAGGGCGTGATCGCCGGTGGCGGTTCCGTGCTCGTGCAGATCGCTGAGGAGATCGACAAGCTGGCTGCTGCTGAGGCCGGCGACGAGGCCGTGGGCATGAAGACCCTGGCTAAGGCGCTGCGCCGCCCGGCGTTCTGGATCGCTGAGAACGCTGGCCTCGATGGGGCAGTGGTGGTCTCCAAGACCGCGGAGCAGGAGAATGGCTCCGGCTTCAACGCTGCGACCCTCGAGTACGGCAACCTGCTGGAGCAGGGCATCATCGACCCGGTGAAGGTCACGCACAGCGCCGTCGTGAACGCCACCTCTGTGGCGCGCATGGTGCTGACCACCGAGACCGCTGTGGTTGATAAGCCAGAGAAGGTTGAGCCTGCCGCCGGTGGCCACCAGCACTAGTTGCTAGGGCGCTCTTGGGTGCTCTGGGGTGGCGCTGGGCGCTCGGAAAATGAGCGCCCTGCGGGATGCTCTGGGGTGGCGTGCCCTGAGGATGCTCTGGGGTGGCGCTAGAAACGCGCCCTGGGGATGCTCTTGGGTGGCGCGCCCTGCGCAACC
>NZ_KV823480.1:54567-68685 GCF_001815965.1 Corynebacterium sp. HMSC22B11
AACGTGCGAATTGTGGCACGGCACAGCCCAAAACTGGGTTGTGGGGGTCGGCTCTCCGGTTTTCCAGGCCTTGCGGGACGTTTTGCAGAGTTTGATGTCGGAAAATCATGGAAAACCGGCATTAAACTCTGCAAAACATAAAGAGCGCCCGGGCTGGGGTCAGCGGCCCCTACAGCCGCGCGGCGCTTGGGGCAGCAGCCCAAGGGGCGCACCCGGTTTTGGGCCGTGGTGTGTCGGGCTCCGAGGGGCACATCCGGTTTTGGGCCGTGGTGTGTCAGGAAACGTGCGAATTGTGGCACGGCACAGCCCAAAACGGGGATCCGTGGGGTCCGTGGGGTCCGGGCCGGGTACTGGGCTGTGTCGGGCACCGGGCTGGGCCTCGGGACTGCCAGAGGGGCTGAGGCGCTGGGACAAGCGGAACGCATGTTTTGCAGAGTTTGATGCCGGAAAATCGTGAAAAACCGGCAATAAACTCTGCAAAACATAAAAGAGCCGAAGGGGTGGGGTGCTGGGGCCAGTGGGTCGGGGCGGACACTTGTGCGGTTTCGGGCCGTGGTGTGTCAGGAAACGTGCGAATTGTGGCACGGCACAGCCCAAAACGGGGGCTGGCCATGCCTGGGGCTTTAAAAGCTACAGCCGCCCGGTCCAGGGGAAGCGGGCGCGCAGCTGCTCGTTGGCGAAATCCATCGCATCCGCATAACCCAGGCAGTAATCCCAGGTCACATAATCCTGCGGGGATGGCGCAGCCGAAGGCTCGTGCACCGGCAGGTGCTGGTGGTTCAGCATGGAGACGATATTCGACTCGATGATCCCCCAGTCGTAGTAGTGCTGCTCATCGCAGTCCTCGCAGAGCATCGCCACGCCCCGCACGCCGTGCGGCTCCAGCAGCTCCCGGAAGACCCGCACGTTCGCGAGGTCTTCACGCAGCGCGGCTTCCTCAGCCGCGTCGATCGGCTCCATGACATCATCGCCCTCGATGGGCCCCAAAAGGGACGCCGGATCGTTCGGATCATCCGCGAAGGGATCCGGCGGCATCTGATAGTTACTAAAGCTCACGAAACCCACCGTACCCGCAAGCCAACCCGGAAAACACATTGCAGACGTTTAGCGCTAAAGTAAGGGCTAATAAAAGCTCGTAACCGAAGCTGCGCTAGCGATTCCGGCATAACCCGCAGGCAGGTGCGTGTCTCGCGGGGAAAGCGGAAGACCTTCGCCAGTGCGGATCGTGCGCTGACAATGCGATGGAAGGATCAGGCCTTATGGCAAACCCACAGTCCACTAACAACTCTCAGGCAGCCCAGCGCGTGGAGACCGGGGGCGACGATCCGAACAAGGTCGCTCTCACCGGGCTCACTTTCGACGACGTCCTCTTGATCCCGGATGCGTCCGAGGTCATTCCTTCCGCCGTGGACACCGCGACTCAGTTCTCGCGCAACATCAAGCTGAACGTCCCAATCGCATCCGCAGCGATGGATACCGTCACCGAGGGCCGCATGGCCATCGCCATGGCTCGCCAGGGCGGCATCGGGGTGCTGCACCGCAACCTCTCCGTCGAGGCGCAGGCCGAGCAGGTCGAGATCGTCAAGCGCTCCGAGGCCGGCATGGTCACCAACCCGGTCACCGCGAGCCCGGACATGACGATCGAGGAGGTCGACGAGATCTGCGGTCGTTTCCGCATCTCCGGCCTGCCGGTCGTCGACGAGGATCAGACCCTCCTGGGCATCATCACCAACCGCGATATGCGTTTCGAGCGCGACGTCAACCGCCCCGTCCGCGAGGTCATGACGCCGATGCCGCTCGTCGTTGCCGAGCAGGGTGTCTCCGCCGACGCCGCGCTGCGCCTGCTGTCGGAGAACAAGGTCGAGAAGCTGCCGATCGTCGATGGTGCGGGCAAGCTGACCGGCCTGATCACTGTCAAGGACTTCGCGAAGCGCGAGCAGTACCCGAACGCCGCGAAGGACTCCTCCGGCCGTCTCCTCGTCGCCGCTGGTATCGGTACCGGTGAGGACGCCTGGAAGCGCGCCACCGCCCTCGTCGACGCTGGGGTGGACGCCCTCGTTGTCGACACCGCGCACGCCCACAACCGCGGCGTGCTGGACATGGTCTCCCGCGTGAAGAAGGAGTTCGGCGACCGCGTGGACGTCATCGGCGGCAACCTCGCGACCCGTGAGGCCGCGCAGGCGATGATCGACGCCGGCGCCGACGGCATCAAGGTCGGTATCGGCCCGGGCTCCATCTGCACCACCCGCGTCGTCGCTGGTGTCGGTGCCCCACAGATCACCGCGATCATGGAAGCAGCCGTCCCAGCCCGCGCCGCTGGCGTCCCGATCATCGCGGACGGTGGCATGCAGTACTCCGGTGACATCGCCAAGGCCCTGGCAGCTGGCGCATCCACCGTGATGCTGGGCTCCATGCTGGCGGGTTGCGCCGAGACCCCGGGCGAGGTCGTCACCGTTGGTGGCAAGCAGTACAAGCGCTACCGCGGCATGGGTTCCCTGGGCGCGATGCAGGGCCGTGGCCTGACCGGCGAGAAGCGTTCCTACTCCAAGGACCGCTACTTCCAGGCCGATGTGAAGTCTGAGGAGAAGCTGGTGCCGGAGGGCATCGAGGGTCGCGTGCCGTTCCGCGGGCACCTGGACCAGATCCTCCACCAGCAGGTCGGTGGCCTGCGCGCTGCCATGGGCTACACGGGTGCCGCCACGATCGAGGAGCTGAACAACGCTCGCTTCGTGCGCATCACCTCCGCTGGCCTGCGCGAGTCCCACCCGCACGACGTGCAGGGCATCGCCACCGCACCGAACTACGACCCGAACCGCTAAAACCCCATCGGCCGGCTTCGCGCACACCGCCGGAGCCGGCCGCTACCGGTTAGCCTCGTTCTAGAGATAAGCCTCCCACCCCTGACCAGCGGGGTGCGCCGCCCACACCACCGCAGCGCACCCCGCTGGCCCACGAAATAAGGACCAACATGCAGGAATACAAGGACATCGGCCGCGGTCGCTCCGCACGCCAGGTCTTCGGACTCAACCAGATCGACATCGTGCCTTCGCGGCGCACGCGTTCCTCCCGGGACGTGGACACCTCCTGGCGCATCGATGCCTATGAGTTCGACTTCCCGATCATGACGCACCCGACCGACGCCGTGGTCAGCCCGGAGTTCGCCATCGAGTTCGGCAAGGCCGGCGGGTTGCCCGTCATCAATGCGGAGGGCCTGTGGGGCCGTGCGAAGGATCTCGACGCCGCCTTCGGCGAGATCGTTTCCGCGGCGGAGCGCGGTTACTTCGGCTCCTTCAACGAGGGCGCGGACGAGGACGTCGCGGCCGAGGCGCTGGAGACCCCGGAGTTCGCCGCGAACCAGGTGCTGCAGCGCCTGCACCAGCAGCCGCTGGACCTGGACCTGCTCCAGGAGCGCCTGCAGCAGGTGCGCGACTCGGGCGTGCGCTTCGCGGTGCGTGTCTCCCCGCAGCGCGCCCGTGAGCTCGCCCCGACGCTGATCGCCGGCGGTATCGACCTGCTGGTCATCCAGGGCACCCTGATCTCCGCGGAGCACGTGGACACCGATGGTGAGCCGCTGAACCTCAAGGAGTTCATCGGTTCCCTGGACGTTCCGGTCATCGCCGGGGGAGTGGTGGACTACACCACCGCCATGCACCTGATGCGCACCGGCGCGGCCGGCGTGATCGTGGGCGCAGGCCCGGTCACCAACAGCCAGGCCCTGGGTATCGACGTCCCGATGGCCACCGCCATCGCCGACGCCGCCGCTGCCCGTCGCGACTACCTGGACGAGACCGGTGGCCGCTACGTGCACGTCATCGCGGACTCCGAGCTCTCCTGCTCCGGCGACATCGCGAAGGCCATCGCATGTGGCGCGGATGCCGTCGCCCTCGGCGCGCCCCTGGCCGCCGCGGAGGAGGCCGGCGCCCCGAACTGGTTCTGGCCCTCCAGTGCAGCGCACCCGAAGCTGCCACGCGGCACCGTGGACGCTCTGCTGCCGCCGACCTCCGTGCCGCTGAACCAGCTGCTCTTCGGCCCGACCCCGGACCCGCTGGGCCACGAGAACCTGGTGGGTGGCCTGCGCCGCTCCATGGCGAAGTGCGGCTACACCGAGGTCAAGGCCTTCCAGAAGGCGGATATCGCGGTCCGCTAAAGCCGTGAAAGAGGGGCGCAGAAATAGCGGCTATGCGCGCTGTGGCGCCTAACTAATGGCGCCACGCGGCGCCGGAATCATCAGAAGATAAAGCGGTCGAACTCCTGCTTGTGAGTTCGACCGCTTTATTCATGCTTAAAATGACAATCAAATGTTCGCTCGGTAAGTTGAAAACTGTCTGCCTTATTGCAATGGGCGATTGATTCAACTTCTTTTGGAGGAATATTATGCAGCGCGCACACAAGCTCCGCACCGCCGGTCTCATGAGCATTCTGGCTTCCGGGGCTCTCGTCCTCGGGGCGTGCTCGGACGCCGGCGAAAACGGGGCACAGGATTCCCAGAACAACGCCTCGGGTGAAGGCTTCGAGTTCAGCAACTGCGGCTTCACGATGCAGCTGGATAAGCCAGCCGAGCGCATCATGTCCGTCGAGCAGGGCACTACGGACAACGTCCTTGCCTTCGGCCTCGGCGATAAGCTCGCGGGCTACTCCCACCAGAAGGACGCCCCGCTGGAGGGCTACGAGGACGAGATGAAGAAGTCCACGGAGGTCTCCCCGGAGGTCGCCACTGCCGAGCAGATCCGCACGGTAGACCCGGACGCCATCCTCTCTCCGTTCGAGTCGGTCTACACCGACGACGGCGCCGGCACCCGCGAGGAGTGGAAGAAGCTGGGCGTCGCCACCTGGTACTCCAACGTCGAGTGCCGCGACAAGGACGGCAACGAGGGCAAGAACGCCTACGACCTCCTGCTGAAGGACTACCAGCAGCTCGGCCAGCTCTTCGGCGCCGAGGACAAGGCCGCCGAGCTCGAGAAGAAGCACAAAGAGCACGTCGACGCAGCCAAGGAGAGCGTCAAGGACGCACCGAAGGACCTCTCCGGCGCCCTGCTGTACTCCATCTTCGACGGCGCGCCGTACATCGGCGGCAAGCTCTCCATCGCACAAGACATCTTCGACCTCACCGGCGTGAAGAACGTCTTCGAGGACGCCAACGAGGCATGGCCGGAGCTCAGCTGGGAGGCCCTGGCTGACAAGGACCCGGACTTCATCGTCCTGGCTGACCTGCCGGGCCGCGGCGCACCGGGAGACAAGGCCGAGGAGAAGATCGAGATGCTGGAGAAGGACCCAGCAACCCGTAACCTCAAGGCTGTGAAGGAGAAGCGCTACGTCATCGTGAAGGGCATCGGCCTGTCCGGCTCCGTCCAGTCCTACGAGCCGCTCGAGGACGTCGCTGAGTACGTAAAGAACTGGAAGAACTAGGTATGGCATCGAGCACTGACACTCGCCGCGAGCCCGGAAAAGGCGCGAAGGCATCCCCCCTGGAGGGCACGAAGCTCGCACCCGCGCGCCGCGTGCCCACCTGGGTGGCGTGGGTCGTCGGGCTGATCCTGCTGGCCCTGGTCTGCTACATGGCCCTGTTCATGGGCGCGGCCACCCTGACTCGCGACGAGGTCTGGGGCTCGATCACCCACAAGCTCGGCATCTTCGTCAGCGATGACCGCCCCGCACCCAGCCTGATCCGTCAATCCATCCTCTTCGACCTGCGCATTCCGCGCATCGTCATGGGGATCTTCGTCGGCGCGGGCCTCGCGGTCGCGGGTGCCTCGCTGCAGGCGATCACCCGCAACGATCTGGCGGAGCCGTACCTGCTGGGTGTCTCCTACGGTGCCTCCACCGGCGCGGTCGTGGCCCTGCTGCTCATGCCCGTCAGCTTCGCGCTGGGGCTGACCGGTGGCGCGGCCATCGGTGCCCTGCTGAGCTTCGGCTTGCTGATGCTCCTGCTGCGCGGCACGGGCTTCGTCTCCACCCGCGTGGTGCTCACCGGTGTGCTGGTCGGCCAGTTCTTCTCTGCCATCACCAGCCTCATCCTGGTCGCCCGCGGCGACGCGGAATCCGTCCGCGGCATCACCTTCTGGCTGCTGGGTGCGATGGGCGCCTCCCGCGCCAACACGATGTGGATCGTGCTGATCACCGTGGTCATCACCAGCCTGCTGATCTGGATGATGTCCCGCTACCTGGACGCCATGAGCTTCGGTGACGAGACCGCGAAGTCGATGGGCGTGCCCGTTGTCGGCGTGCGCGCCGCAGTGCTGATCCTGGTTGCCCTCATGACGGCGGCGACGGTCTCCGCCGTCGGTGCGATCGGCTTCATCGGTCTGCTCGTGCCCCACGCGGTGCGCATGATCGTGGGCTCCGCCCACGCGCGCCTCATCCCGCTGTCCGCGCTGGTCGGTGCGATCCTGCTGGTGTTCACCGACGCCCTGGCCCGCAGCGTGTTCCAGCCGCAGGAAGTCCCGGTCGGTGTGTTTACCGCGCTGCTGGGCGTGCCACTGTTCTTCTTCATCCTGAACCGGGGGCAGCGAGTATGAGCATCGTAGAAATCCAGAACGTCTCCATCACCTACCACCGCAAGTCCACCCCGACGGTGGCCAACGTGGACGCCTCCTTCGAGGCGGGGACGATCACCGCGCTGGTGGGGCCGAACGGTGCCGGTAAGTCCACCTTGCTGAAGTCCGTCGCCGACGTCGTCGACTTCGACGGCGAGGTCATGATCGACGGCGCCCCGCTGCGCAGCTACAGCCGACGCGAGAAGGTCAAGCAGGTCGCGTTCGTCGCGCAGCACGGTAACGCGAACTCCGAACTGCTGGTCCGGCAGGTCGTCGAGCTTTCCCGAATGGCCTCCAAGGGGCCATTCGCCCGGCAAACGGACGAGGACCACGACGCGATCTCGCACGCGGTGGAGCACGCGGACGTCGCCCACCTGATGGATCGGACGTGGAACACCCTCTCCGGCGGTGAGCAGCAGCGCGTCCAGCTGGCCCGCGCCATCTCGCAGAGCGCGAAGGTGCTGGTGCTGGACGAGCCGACGAACCACCTGGATATTCATCACCAGTTCCGACTCATGGAGCAGCTGCGCCACCTCGCGGCCGACCACAACGTGTGTGTGATCGTCGCGATGCACGACCTGGGGCTGGCCTCCCGCTACTGCGACCAGATCGTGCTGCTGGAGGACGGCGCGCTCGTGAAGTCCGGCACGCCGCACGAGGTCTTCACCCCGGAGCGGCTGATGAGTGTGTTCGGGATCGACGCCGAGATCACCACGGTGGGCGGGCACCTGGACCTCGCGGTCAACAGTGCGGTGCCGAACTGGAAGCACCATCACGAGCCGAAGGAAGACCTCGCGCACTAAGCGGCGTGCTAAGCGGCCACGAAGTCGCGCGAAGCGGCCACGAAGCCGTGCGCTCAAGCCACGCGCAGGCGGCCACGAAGCTGTGCGCTCAAGCGGGCAACGAGGCCGCCAACTGGGGTGCCGACCGCGCGGCCAGTCGGGCCGGTCATGAGGTAGCCCACCAAGTGAGTCGGCTAGTCCCCCGCGGGTGTTACCCACCCCGTGGGGGACTAGCCATATATGCGATAGGATGAGCAGCGTGAATCACCAAAATCATCAGCCAGTCCTCGTGGTGGATTTCGGCGCGCAGTACGCACAGTTGATCGCGCGCCGTGTGCGTGAGGCTCGGGTCTATTCCGAGGTTGTTCCGCACACCGCCACCATTGAAGAAATCAAGGCCAAGAACCCTGCGGCCATCGTGCTGTCGGGTGGTCCGAGCTCGGTCTACGCCGATGGTGCACCGGCCCTGCAGCCGGAGCTGCTGGAGCTGGGCGTGCCGGTGTTTGGCATTTGCTACGGCTTCCAGGCCATGACGCACGCGCTCGGCGGCACCGTCTCCGAGACGGGGCAGCGCGAGTACGGCCGCACCGAGGTTGAGCTCCTCGATGACGGCGGCGTGATGCACGCGGGCCTGGGCTCGCACAAGGCTTGGATGAGCCACGGCGACGCGGTCTCGCAGGCTCCGGAGGGCTTCACGGTCACCGCGAAGTCCGCCGGAGCGCCGGTCGCCGCCTTCGAGTGCCTGGATCGCCGCATGGCCGGTGTGCAGTACCACCCGGAGGTCATGCACAGCCCGCACGGCCAGGAGGTGCTGGAGCGCTTCCTCACGGAGGTCGCGGGCCTGGAGCAGAACTGGACCGCCTCCAACATCGCCGAGGAGCTCATCGAGCAGGTTCGGGAGCAGATCGGTGAGGACGGCCGCGCCATCTGTGGCCTGTCCGGTGGCGTGGACTCCGCCGTGGCCGCTGCGATCGTGCAGCGCGCCATCGGCGACCGCCTGACCTGTGTGTTCGTGGACCACGGTCTGCTGCGCGCAGGGGAGCGCGAGCAGGTGGAGAACGACTTCGTCGCCGCGACCGGCGCGAAGCTGGTCACCGTGGACGAGCGCGAGGCCTTCCTCAAGCGCCTGGACGGCGTGACCGACCCGGAGGTCAAGCGCAAGGCCATCGGTGCGGAGTTCATCCGCTCCTTCGAGCGCGCCGTCGCTGGCGTGCTGGCCGACTCCCCGGAGGGCTCCACCGTGGACTTCCTGGTCCAGGGCACCCTGTACCCGGACGTCGTCGAGTCCGGCGGCGGCTCCGGCACCGCGAACATCAAGAGCCACCACAACGTCGGTGGCCTGCCGGATGACGTCGAGTTCAAGCTGGTCGAGCCGTTGCGCCAGCTGTTTAAGGACGAGGTCCGCGCGGTGGGCCGCGAGCTCGGCCTGCCGGAGGTTATCGTCGCCCGTCAGCCGTTCCCGGGCCCGGGCCTGGGCATCCGCATCATCGGCGCGGTCAACGAGGAGCGACTGGAGACGCTGCGCGCGGCGGACAAGATCGCCCGCGAGGAGCTCAGCGCCGCTGGCCTGGACGGCGAGATCTGGCAGTGCCCGGTCGTCCTGCTCGCGGACGTGCGCTCCGTGGGTGTGCAGGGCGACGGCCGTACTTACGGTCACCCGATCGTGCTGCGCCCGGTCTCCAGTGAGGACGCCATGACCGCCGATTGGTCTCGCATCCCTTATGACGTGCTGGAGAAGGTCTCCACCCGCATCACCAACGAGGTGGCGGAGGTTAACCGCGTGGTGCTGGACATCACCAGCAAGCCGCCGGGAACCATCGAATGGGAGTAATCCCAGCAGCTTGAGGCGCCCAGCGGGGTGTACCCCAAGTAGAAAGCGCGTCGCACGATGAGGTGCGGCGCGCTTTCGCGTTCGTGGGGGTGGGGCGTGGGCTAGCCAGGATCAGCGGGTAGTCCGCACTGTGGGGCAGGGGCACTGGCGTTGAGCGGGGCCGTGTACCTGGCTCAGAACGTGGGGCTTAAGCGTCGTCCCGAACCTGCCCGGTCCCAGGTTCGGCGAGATAGCGGGTGCCGTCGATGCTGGGGAACGAGACCCACGCATAGGCCCCGGCCAGCGCGAGCACGATCAGTGCCGCGATCCAGGAGTGGATCTGGAAGGCGGGCAGGATCATCAGCGCGAGCCAGAGGGGGAATAGCGGCATGATCTGCGCGACGGAGGTCTTGTACTTCCGTCCTGTCGACTCCACGGCCGCGCGCACCTTCTTGCGGTAGGGGTGGCTGAAGGTCACGAGGAAGCCCGCCCCGATGGCGATGACCAGCACCATGACCTGCCAGGTTGTCGCCAGCGGCATGACCATCGCCGCCACGCCGAGCCCGAGCAGGAGGGACGCGACGGCGCGCACGCCCTCGGGAGCGCGGACGAGGATGGTCGCCTCGCCGGGGGCGTCGCCCTGCTTGGCCTGCGCTGCGCTGGCTTGCGCTGAGCTGGCCTGCTGAGTGCGCGGCGAGCGCTGCGGGGTGGGGCGCTGGGCTTTCTTGCGGGGCTGGTTCTTTTTGCTCATATGTGACGAGTCTAGTTCCTCGCGGCGGTGTGTTCTTTGTTGGCGGTGAGCAGGGCGTTGGTGAACTGCACCAGGTGGGTCTAGAATCCCTAAATTAGAACACCTGTTCGATATGTCTGGTGTGTTTTCTATTTTTTAGGGCGTCAACCCGGTCGGCCTGGCCGTAGCTGTGAACTCAACCTTAAAGCCCGGCGGAAGTGGGGCTGGCCTGCATGTTTCCCGAGCCGATGGTGTCGATATAGAGGAGGGAGTGCTGTACCCATGCTGATCGATGAGAGCAATGTTGTTCATGCGATCGAGAAGATCAAAAGCAGCCGTGCAGCGGCGCGGGCTGCGGCCGCGGCGCAGCATGCGGCGGAACCTCGAGGCGTGTCGGAACTACGAGGCGCGACGGAATCCCAGAACGCGGCTGGTCTTCAGGGGGTGGTGCAGCCTGTAGAGCGGGAAGCAGGATCTACCCGGGGAGTGTCGCCGCTGCGCGCGGTTGCGCCCGAGCCTGCGACGGTGGGGCGGGCGCGGGCGCTCGGCATGCCCGAGTGGCTCGCGGGCCAGCTTGCTGGCGGTGGGCTGGCTCGTGGGGCGGTGACCGCGATGGCGGATTGCCCCGCCGCGGTCGTCGATATTCTTGCGCATGTCACCGCGAACGGCGGGTGTGCGGCGGTGGTGGGCTACCCGAACCTCGCGCTGGCGGCCGTCGCCGCGGCGGGCGGGGAGCTCTCCCGGTTGATCATCGTGCCGGACCCTGCACCGCACGTCGGGGCGGTGCTCTCGACCTTGGCGGAGGGGCTGGACCTGGTCGTCTACGTGCCCGTCCGGCGGGTCACGCCCACCTTCGCGCGCCCCGTGGAGGCGAGGCTGCGTAAGAGTAGTTGCGCATTACTGAGTTGCGGCGCGCCCTGGCCGGGTGCGCGGCTGAACCTTGACGTGCGGGTGTCTGGTGTTCACGGGCTGGGCCGGGGGAGCGGGCGCATCCGCTCGGTCGGTGTGACCGGGCGCGTTTGGGGCAAGGGGCAGCCGCCGCAGCGCATCACGGCGGAGTTGACGGGCCGCCGCGATGGTGCAGGCAGTCAGGTCGATCAGGGCCGGATCGAGGTGGCGCTGTGACTGGCCGGGGAAAGGCCAGTGCCGAAGCTAGCGCTGCTGCGGCTGAACGCGTGACCGTCCTGTGGTTCCCGGATTTCCCGGTCTATGCCGTGGGGCTTGCTCGCGGCTGGGACATGCTGCGGCCTGCCGCCACGATCGCGGAATATCGCGTCCAGGCCTGTAATGCCGCTGCGCGGGCGCAGGGAGTGCGCCAGGGGATGAAGCAGCGTCACGCGCTCGCAACCTGCCCGGAGCTACGGCATGCGCACGCCGACCCAGTGCAGGAGGCCACGATTCATGAGGACATCGTGGCGGCCCTCATGGAGGTGGCTGCCGGGGTGGAAACGCTGCGCCCGGGTCTCGTTGCATTGCCCACCAGGCCGCTGGCGAACTACTACGGCGGGGAGGCTGCCGCCGTCGAACTCCTGCTGGATTCCGCAGCCCGGTTGGGTGTGGAGTGCCTGGCCGGCACCGCCGATGATCTGATGCCTGCCGTGTGGGCAGCGCGTCGCGGAGTGCACGTCCCCACGGGTGGAAACTCTAGTTTTGTGCCCACCCTGCCCATCGGGTTTTTGGCGGTGGAAGCTGTGCTGAGCGCCCCCGCCGAGTTGGTGAGCACCCTGCAGGAGCTGGGGGTGCGCACCCTGCGAGACTTCGCGGCACTGGGGCGAAAGCACGTGGCGGGGCGCTTCGGCGCCGAGGCTGTGTACTGGCACCGCGTGGCATGCGGCGAGCCCGGCCGGGAGGTCTCCCCGCAGTGCCCTATTCAGCCCGTCGAGGTGCTGCACCAGGTAGGGGAGCCCATTCGGAGTACTGAAACCGCGGCCTTCGTTGCCCGTCAGGCCGCCGCCCGGCTGCACGGGGAACTCTTCCGTCGCGGGGAAGCCTGCCTCCGGCTGACCGTGCGGGTGCACCTCAACCCGCCCGCGGAGTACACCGGCCCCACCATGGTGGAGCGCGCCTGGCGCTGCCGCGAGCCTCTAACGGAAGAGGACACCGCCCAGCGGGTTCGCTGGCAGCTCGATGGCTGGATCACCCGGCTGCGCGCCAAGGCTGGTGAGCCGGAGCAGGATGGTTTCGAGGACTCCGCCGCCGGCGTGGTTGCCATCGAGCTGCTCCCAGTCGAGACGGTGCCCGCGGGCACCATTGCCGAACCACTCTGGGGCGGGGCGGACGAGGGGCTGCGCGCAGCCCGCGCCGCCGCTGGGCGCGCGCAGGCCCTTATCGGCATGGCCGCCGTTCAACAGGTCGTCCACCGGGGTGGACGCGCCATCGGTGGACGCGTGCTCACGCTGCCCTATGGCGAGGAAGCGCCCGAGGAGGTCGACGCGCTGCCCACGACCCAGTGGTGGGGTGAGCTGCCCGCGCCGCTGCCCGCGACCGTGGGTGAAGCTGCTAACCCCAGCGCGGGGCACCCAGCTGCATCGATCACGGTGCTCGGCGATCACGAGCAGCCCGTGCACGTGACCGGCCGGGGTCTGATGAGCGCATCACCCCAACGGTTGCGGTGGGGTAACCGGACACTGCCCATCCGGGGGTGGGCTGGCCCCTGGCCCGTGGATGAGCAGTGGTGGGCCGAAGGGAAGCGCTACGCGCGCCTGCAGGTCGCCACCGATGAGGGTGCCTACCTGCTGGTATGCAAAGGTCAGAAGTGGCGAATCGAGGCGACTTACTGAGGGCATGTTGAGCTGCGTGAGTGTCAAAGGCCAGGGCAAAGGGGGCGGGGCGTGAGAATAAAACAGAAATAGTTTTCCAAAGGAATGTACTGGTGCTAAGGAAATAGTAAGCTTCCAGGCACTGGGGTGAAGCAGGGCTATTCCAGAGCACTAGACCTTCGGCAAGCGACAGGCGGGACCGCCCAGTGCATCCAGATCCCAGTTCTCAAAGACAAAAGATCAGCGCATCTGCGCGGGTCAGCATGAAAGGGGCCAAAGAAATGGCGACCAAGAAGATCAACGCAATCGGCAAGGCCACCATTGCCCTCACCGCAGCGACGGCCGTCGCCATGGGCGGCGTCACCGCCGCAAGCGCAAACCCGCTGGGCAGCCTGGGCAGCCTCGGCTCCTCCTCTCCGGGAGACCTGGAGCAGGCCCAGGGCAAGGAGTACAAGCTCGGTAATGTCGGCGGTCCGGCCTGGAACGTGGACGTCTACAAGCAGCTCGTTACCGGCGCTGAGACCGTGCGCCCGGGCGCGACCGTCAAGACCCGCATCAAGATCCAGGGTGTGAAGGGCGAGACCAAGGTCAGCGACCTTATCGAGCGCATGCCAGAGAGCTTCCAGCTGGTTAAGGTTGAGACCTTCGAAAACGGCTTCCTCGGTGGCAGCATCAAGCAGATCGACCAGAGCCAGTACGGTGTGACCACCAACGACGGCGTCAAGCAGGTCAACGTCGGCCTGAAGGAAGGCCTGCTCTTCAAGGGGGACAGCACCGTCAGCACCACCAAGTCCCTGGTTGTCGACTTCACCTGGAAGGCCGGCTCGGAGGAGGGCACCTTCGCCACCGGTGGTGGCGCAAAGGTTGGCGCAGCCATCAACAACTACAAGGTCTTCGACAATGGTCCGAAGATCACCGTGAAGAAGGGCGCGTCCAAGCCATCCGGCAGCGTCTCCCTCAGCTCCTAGAAGCACCCGTGGGCCTTCCACCCACCCCGCGGGCGTGAGCCCGTGAACCCCTAAGCGGCCGCGATCAACCGATCCGGCCGCTTAGGTCTGCCTAAGGCCTTCCATTTGGTACCTTGTCAGTTATGGCTACCAGCAGAAATCCACTCGCGGGAGTCTCGCCACACGAGTTCACCACCGAACAGCTCGATGACGCCCCCACCATTTGCTCCACCTTCACCGGAGAGCAACTCGCTGGCACCGCAAAACCCGGAAAAATCATCCTCTGCCTGGAGTTCTACACCGGCTGGGGGCACGACATCCTCGACGGCACCGCCTTCGGCGCCGAACTGAACGCGAAGATCAAAACCTTCCTCAAGGACAACGGGGCAGAGCTCCAGTTCATTCGCCGCCCCGGCCGGGAAGGCCAGGACCGCCGCTGCAACAACACCCGGGTGCTCTACATCGCCTGGGCCACCGGCACCGAACCCATCCTCGAGAGGATGGACCTCCCAGACGTCGAGGCCCTCCTGGACATCGACCTGAGCACCCCGGGCAAC
>NZ_KV823480.1:68705-103015 GCF_001815965.1 Corynebacterium sp. HMSC22B11
CCTGAGCCCCCCGGGCAACCCCCCGGGCGCCCGCCGCGTCGACCACCCCATCCTGCTGGTCTGCACCCACGGCCGCCGCGACCGCTGCTGCGCCGTCCGCGGCCGCCCGCTCGCCGCCGCGCTGAGCAAGCATTTCGACGAGCCCGCCGCACCGGAGGGCGAGGCCACCCCGAGGATCCAGCCCGCCGCGAACCCCGCGCTCACCCAGAACCACGCCGACACGGCCGGAGTGGGAGCCGGGCCAGTCGACCCGAAGCACACCGAATTCGACGATCATCCCTCGGTGGACCCCATCGACCCGATCATCTGGGAGTCCTCCCACACCAAGGGGCACCGCTTCGCGCCCTCCATGCTCCTGCTGCCCGCCAACTACTCCTTCGGCCGCATGGCCGAGGGCGGGGCGCGCAGCATGGTGGAGCACGCCCAGCGCGGGGAGCTCTGGCTGCAGGGGAACCGTGGCCGCGGCTGCCTCGATCCTGCCAGCCAGGCCGCCGAACTCCGCGTGGCCCACGAACTTGACGACCGCGGTCTGCCCGTCGGCCTCGCAGCGCTGACGTCCTGGGAGGAAACCCCGGAGAACAGCGACGAGGAGACCGCGCAGTCCGCCGACGTCGCCGTCCGCGTGGTGGAAGATACCGCCTCCGACCTGCGCTTCCGGGTCCGCATGGAGCGCCGGGACAGCGTCATGGTGGTGTCCTCCTGCGGGGATAAACCCAAGCGCTCGAAGTCCTGGATTGCGGTTGGCTGCGAGGAGATTCTTGGGTAGCTCGCGGCGTCCCGAAGAGAGGAATCTCGACCAGGGCGGCATCCGCCACGCCATCGGGCTGGCCATGCCGGTGGGCCTCGGCATGGTTCCGCTCGGCCTGGCCTTCGGCATCCTGCTGACCCAGATGGGCTTCGCGTGGTTCTGGGCGCCGATCTTCTCCCTGGTGATCTACGCCGGCTCGATGGAGTTCCTGGCGCTCAGCCTCGTCACCGGGGGAGTGGGACCGCTCTCAGCCGCGCTCTACGGGCTGTTGGTGAACTTCCGCCACGTCTTCTATGCCCTGAACTACCCGCTGCAGGTCATCCGCAGCAGAGCCGCCCGTGCCTATGGCATCTACGCGCTGACGGACGAGACCTATGCGATCGTCAGCGCCAACCCCAATCAGCGTTTCACCGGCCGCCAGGTCATCGCCATCCAGATCGTCCTGCAGTGCGCGTGGGTCGGTGGGGGAGTCCTCGGCGCCCTCTTCGGCGACGCCATCCCCTGGAAACTCGAGGGCATGGAATTCGCGCTCACCGCGCTGTTCGTCGTGCTGCTGATCGAGTCCTTCCTCGCCACCAGGGACGTCTCCCTGGTCCTCACGGCCGTGGTGACCGCCGCGGTGGCGCTGCTGGTCTCCCCGGGCAACATGCTGATGATCGCGATGCTGCTCTACTTCGCCGTGCTGCTCGCCCGTTTCTACCTCCCGGGTCTGGACCGCGCCCTTCAGCTGCGCTGGCGCACCGGGGACGAAAGGCAGGAAGTATGAGCCCCCAGCCCACAGTTCTGGCCGCCGAGGCTGTCCACGCCGCCGAGGCTGCCGGCAGCTATGGCCTGCCCGCGGGCGTGAGCCTCGGCACCACCATCGGCGTGCTGCTCCCGCTCTGCATCGTCACCGTCGCCCTGCGCGGCCTGCCCTTCGCGGCCCTGCGCTCCTTCCGGGAATCCAAGCTCGTCGCATGGCTCGGCATGGGCATGCCCGTGGGCGTGATGAGCATCCTCGTGATCTACACCGCCGCCGACCGGATGGCCGCCCCCGGCGGCCTGGCCTCCCTGCTCATCGCGGTGGCTTTCACCACGGCCTGGCATCTGTGGCGCCGCTCCGCCACCCAGTCCATCCTGCTGGGCACGGTGTTCTACGTGCTGCTCGTCAACCTCGTCTTCTAGACGACGACGCCGCGCCCGTCACCGATGCCTCGTTCGTCACCGTCGCCCGCCCCCGCGGCAGCGCACACCGGTCCTCGCGCTCACCCCCCCGCTCGGCCAAAGCCCACTCGGTCCAGGCCCACCCGGTCCAACCCCAGCCTCGCTCTAGACATAAAAAAGAACGCCGCCCCGCACCGAAGTGCAAGGGGGCGACGTCCTCAAAAGAGGGGCACAAAACCCCGGAGAAGGGTGAGCTTCTAGCGGCGCATAACCTTCTTGGCCAGCCAGTTACCGAACAGCTGGGCAGCCTGGACGATAACGATGATAACCAGCACGGTGATCCACGTGACTTCGTCGTTGAAGGCGCGGTAACCGTAGACAATCGCGAAGTCACCCAAACCGCCAGCGCCGATGTAGCCAGCCATCGCGGACATGTCCACGATCGCGATGAACATGAACGTAAAGCCCAGGATCAACGGCCCCAGGGCCTCCGGGATGATCACCGTGAAGATGATCCGCAGCGGCGAGGCACCCATGGACTTCGCCGCCTCGATCACGCCCGGGTCGATGGTGACCAGGTTCTGCTCCACGATGCGGGCCGCGCCGAAGGTCGCGGCGATCACCATGCCCAACACCGCGGCCTTCAGACCGATACGGCTGCCCACCAGGGCGTCGCTCAACGGGCCGATGGCGGTGAGCAAGATGATGAACGGAATCGGGCGAACGAAGTTCACCAGGAAGTTGATCACCCAGTAGATGGGCTTATTCGACAGCACCCCACCCGGGCGGGTGGTGTACAGCAGCATGCCGAACACCAGGCCCAGCAGGCCACCGATGACGAGGGTGGCCAGCACCATCGTCAGGGTGTCGTAGATCGCCTGGGTGAAAGTACCGCCCAGCCGGTCCCAGTCCATCGCGGCGAGCACGAGGGTGTCCGGGGACGCGGTGGCAGGGGCGGTAGCGGCTGTGGTGGCGGTGGAGCCCGCGGCGGTCGGGAAAGTAGTCAGCGCGCTCATCGGATCTCCTCAATATCGGTTCGCTGGGACAGGTCGGCGTAGAACTTCTCGATCGCTGTCTCACCGGCGGCGTCCTGAGCGGTCACGCGCACGGTCAGGCGGCCGAAGGAGTGGTTCTGCAGGGTGGTGACCCCGCCGTGGACGATGTTCACGCTCACATCCGTAGCCGAGAGCTCGGAGACGGCGTCGAAGAAGCCCACACCCTGGTTCATCGTGATGGTGAACAGGCGGCCGTCGCCGGCCTGCAGGGCGTCCGCTTCCACGTTGTCCGGGGTGTTGCGCAGGGAGGTGGCCACGAAGTTCTTCGCGACCTCCGTCTGCGGGTTGGAGAAGACCTCGTAGACCGAGCCCTGCTCCACCACGCGGGCGTTGGACATGACGACCACCTGGTCGGCGATGGAGCGGACGACCTCCATCTCGTGGGTGATCACCACGATGGTGATGCCCAGCTCCTCGTTGACGCGGCGCAGCAGCGCGAGCACGTCGCGGGTGGTGGAGGGGTCCAGCGCGCTGGTTGCCTCGTCGGCGAGCAGCAGGCTCGGGTTCGTCGCCAGGGCGCGGGCGATGCCCACGCGTTGCTTCTGGCCGCCGGAGAGCTGCTCCGGGTAGCTGCGGCCCTTATCAGCCAGCCCCACGAACTCCAGCAGCTCGGCGACGCGCGCCTCGCGCTCGGCCTTCGGCATGCCCTGCAGCTTCAGAGGGTAGGCGATGTTGCCCGCCACGGTGCGGGAGGAGAACAGGTTGAACTGCTGGAAGATCATGCCGATATCGGAGCGCAGCTTGCGCATCTCCGGTTCCTTCAGCGGGACGATGTCCTGCCCGTCGAGCAGGATCTCGCCGCTGGTCGGCTTGTCCAGCCCGTTGATCTGGCGCACCAGCGTGGACTTGCCCGCGCCGGAGTAGCCGATGATGCCCACGATGGAGCCCGGCTGGATGGTGATGTTCACGTCCTCCAGAGCGGTGATGGACTTGCGTCCCTGCTTGAAGACCTTGTGGACGTTGCGAAATTCGATTCCCGTTCCCGTGCGGTCGCCCCGCGGGGTTGCGGGGCCGGCCGTGTCGGGGGCGGCGGATGTGCCTTGGGCCATTGGGGTGCCTTCCGGTTTAAAAGGCGTGCCTCGGCTGGCGGGCTGGTGGGCCGGCCATGCGAGACACGCCTTTTTGGGGGTTGGGTTTTACTGCTCCTTGAGCTTCTGCTGGGTGGTGTCCAGCACCTTCTGCAGCTCATCGCCGGACATGGTCACGGCGACGGAGGTGCCCTTGGTCTGCTCGTCGATGGCGTCCTGGACCGGCTTGGAGTGCCAGATCTCGACGAGCTTCTTCAGGTCCTCTTCGTCCTTGCGGTCCTTGGTGGTCACGAAGCCGTTGATGTACGGCTGTGCCTCCTCCTTCTCCGGGTCGTCCTGGAAGATGGCGGTCTTCGGGTCGATGTCCGCGCGGTCCAGGAAGGAGTTGTTGACGATGGCCGGGGTGCCGTCGAGCCAGGAGGTCGCGGTCTGGGCTGCGTCGACCGGGGTGACCTTGATCTTGGACTTGTCGGTGTCGATGTCGGCCGGGGTCGGGGTCAGCAGACCTTCCTTCTTCAGGGTGACCAGGCCAGCCTGGACGAGGACGTTGATGGCGCGGCCCTGGTTGGTGGAGTCGTTCGGGATGGCGACCTCGCCAGCCTTCTCGACGTCCTTCAGGTCGGAGTGGTCCTTGTAGTACAGGCCCAGCGGCAGGATCTCGGTAGCGCCGACCGGTGCGAGGTCGGTGTTGTTGCCGTTGTTGTACTCGGCCAGGAACATCATGTGCTGGAAGTTGTTGACGTCGATCTCGCCGTCGGTCAGCGCACGGTTCGGGATGGAGTAGTCGTTGAAGGACTTGATCTCGGTCTTCAGGCCGGCGTTATCCAGCTCCTGCTTGAAGACCTGCCACTGCTTCTGCTCGGAGTCGGTGGTGCCGATGACGATGGTGTCGTCGTCGTTGCCGCCGGAGCAGGCCACGAGGCTGAAGCTGGTGGTCAGGGCGATCGTCGCGGCCAGGGCCTTGCGTCGAAGAGTCATGGTGATCCTCCTAGATCTGGGGGTGTCCGCCGTGTGCCGTCGTTGGCACGGGTGTTTTTTGTTTGGCGGGGCACTGTTTGTTGAAGGCAAATTTAGCACCGTAGGGCAGCATGGACAACTTGGTCTATTTTCTTGTCATTTATGCACGTGGTGTCGTCGATTTCTGCCTTGAGGGAATGGCGGTACAGGGGCGGTAGGCAGGGGCGAATGCTGTGCTATATCGAATAGATGTTCGATTTAGGGTAGGGTTCTGGCCGTGACGTATACGCGCGGATTCAACAACCCCAAAGCCCTCAGCTGGTCGCGGATCGAGCGTGTCCTTTCGGGAAAAACCACAGGTGAGGGTGTTGAAGTTCGCCCGCGGAACGAGGCGCGGCGCGACGAGCAGCTCGATGGTCGACATGACGATTACCCCGGCGAGGCCCAGTCCGCGGAGCGGCTTGACCTCAGGCGCGGGAAGCAGCCTGATGGGATCCACGGGGCGCGGAGCGCGGCGGGGGAGCCTGGGGGTAGGGCGCGCGCAGCCGGGGCGCACGTGGAGTTCGCGGAGCTGCGCGCCGCCAGCAGCTATCACTTCCTCCACGGCGCCAGCGAACCCGAGGAACTAGTGGAGCAGGCCATCGCACTCGGCATCAGCGCGCTGGCCTGCCTCGACCGGGACGGCATGTACGGGGCCGCGCGTTTTGCCACCGCCGCCGCAGAGGCAGACGGCGAGCTAAAGACCGTCTTCGGGGCGGAGCTCAGCATCGACGGGCCACAGGCCCCCGGCCTGGCGGTGCTCTGCCGCGGCCAGGAGGGCTACCGGCGGCTCAGCCGCGGCATCACCGCCGCCCGGATGGCCCACCGGGACAAGGACGCAGTTGAATACCCCAGCTTCAACTCTCTCGCCGAGGCCGCCGGCGGGCACTGGCTCGTCCTCATCGACGCCGCCCAGCTCGCCATCCCCGGCCGCGCCGCCGAATTACTAGAAGCCTTCGGCACGCAGCACTGCCTCGTGCAACTGCAGCTGAGCATGGACCCGGCCGACGTGGACCACAACGAGGCCCTCCACGCCTTCGCGACCACCCACGGGCTGCGCGAGATCCTCTCCTCGCAGCCCACCTGCGCGACCCCCAGCCAGGCCCGCCTGGCTGGGGCCAAGGCCGCCCTGCGGCGGCGTTGGGACGTCGCTCGTGCCGAACCCGTTACCCACCCCGTGGGTGGATCCTGGCTGCGCTCCGGGGCGGAACTGCGGCAGCTCGCCGGGGACTGCGCCTGGCTCGCGGAAGCCACCGCAACCAGCGTGGGCGTCGCCGAAGAATGCGCCTTCACCCTGAACCTCGTCGCCCCGGAACTACCGCACTTTCCCGTGCCGGAAGGCCACAGCGAGATGTCCTGGCTCCGCGAGCTCGTGGAAAGAAACGGCACCCACCGTTACGGGCGGCGCGGCTCCACCGCGGCGGCGCAGAAGGCCTGGGAGGTCATCGACCGGGAACTCGGCGTCATCGAAAAACTGGGCTTCCCCGGCTACTTCCTCATCGTCCACGACATCGTCGACCACTGCCACAGCAACAACATCCTCTGCCAGGGGCGCGGCTCGGCGGCGAACTCCGCCGTCTGTTTCGCGCTCGGCATCACCTCTGTCGACGCCGTCGCCGCCGGCCTGCTCTTCGAACGCTTCCTTTCCCCGGAACGCGAGGGGCCACCCGACATCGACCTCGACATCGAATCCGGTCGCCGCGAGGAGGTCATCCAGTACGTCTACCGCCGCTACGGGCGGGAGAACGCCGCCCAGGTCGCGAACGTCATCACCTACCGGCGCAAGGGGGCGCTGCGGGATGCCGCCCGCGCGCTCGGCTACCCGGCAGGCCAGGTGGATGCCTGGACCCGAGGTACCGCCGAGGCGCCCGAGCGGGTGCGGCAGCTTGCTGAACAGCTGATCGGCCAGCCCCGCCACCTGGGTATCCACTCCGGCGGCATGGTCATCTGCGACCGCCCCATCGCGGACGTCGTGCCCACCGAGTGGGCGCGCATGGAGAACCGCTCCGTGGTGCAGTGGGATAAGGACGACTGCGCGGCCGTCGGGCTGGTGAAATTCGATCTGCTGGGCCTGGGCATGCTCGAGGCCCTGCACCACGCCATCGACCAGGTGGCCACCCACCGTGGCCGCCGTATCGAGCTGTGGCGGCTGGCCCCGACCGAGGAAGCGGTCTACGAGATGCTCAGCCGCGCCGACGCGGTGGGCGTGTTCCAGGTGGAGTCCCGCGCCCAGATGAACACCCTGCCCCGCCTGCGACCCCGGCGCTTCTACGACCTGGTGGTGCAGGTCGCGCTGATCCGCCCCGGCCCCATCCAGGGTGGGTCGGTCCACCCGTTCATCCGGCGGCGCAACGGCCTGGAGCCGGTGACCTTCGACCACCCGTGCCTGGAACCCGCGCTCGGCAAGACCCTCGGCATCCCACTGTTCCAGGAGCAGTTGATGCAGGTCGTGGTGGACGCCGCCGGGTTCACTGCCGCGGAGGCCGATACGTTGCGCCGCGCGATGGGGTCCAAGCGTTCCCCGGAGCGGATGGCGCGGCTCAAGGAGCGCTTCTACGAGGGCCTGGAGCGCACCAACGGCATCACTGGGGAGGTCGCGGACCGGCTGTGGGAGAAGATCACGGCGTTCGCAGCCTATGGCTTCCCGGAGTCCCACTCCCAGTCCTTCGCCGCGCTGGTCTACTACTCCGCCTGGTTTAAGTACCACTACCCGGCGGAATTCTGCGTGGCCTTGTTGCGCGCCCAGCCGATGGGCTTCTACTCGCCGCAGTCGCTGATCGCGGACGCCCGCCGCCACGGGGTGCGGATCCTCCCGGTGTGCGTCAACGCTTCCGGGGTGCAGGCGGATACGGATCTCTCGGCAGGTTCTGCTGCGTCTTCTTCCGCGTCTTCTTCCTCTTCTTTTGACGACGTCAACCGCGCCCGCGGGGTGCACGGGCTGGGGCGGGGCACCGCGGAGCCCCTCGGTGCGATCCGGCTGGGGCTGGCATCCATCGCGGGGATCAGCGAGGACACGGCCGAGCGGATCGTCGCCACACGGGAAGAGAAGGGGGAATACCGGCAGGTCAGCGACCTCTCCCGGGAAGCCGGGCTCAGCGTGGCGCAGGTGGCAGCCCTGGCGCGGGCCGGGGCCTTAGAGAGCCTCGGGCTGGATCGGCGGCAGGCGGTGTGGGCCGCGGGGCTGGCGGCCACGGAGCGGGAGGGCATGCTGCCGGGGACGTCCGCACCCTCGGTTCCCGCGCTGCCTGGCATGAGCGCCTTCGAGCTGGCTGCCGCGGATCTCGCGGCCACGTCGGTGACCCCGGACGGGCACCCTGTGGAGTTGCTGCGGGGCCAGCTTTCCCAGTGGCACGACCTGCCGGTGCGTGCCGGGGTGCGTCGCGGGCAACGCCGGGGTGGGGCGGCGGTGGTGCCCGCCGTGGATCTGCTGCACGTGCCGGATGGTTCGCGGATCCGGGTGGCCGGGGTGATCACGCACCGGCAGCGCCCGGCCACTGCGGGCGGGGTCGTCTTCCTCGGGGTGGAGGACGAGACCGGCATCGCGAACGTGATGCTCACCCAGGGCTTATGGAAGAAACAGCGGCAGGTGGCGATGACAGCGCGCATCGTGGTGGTCCGGGGGATCGTGCATAACGCGGAGGGTGCGGCCAGTGTTACCGCCGATCTGTTGGAGGCCGTGGAGACGGAGCTGGGTGGTGCCGCGGCGCTGGGTAGCCCGTCGCGGGATTTCCGCTGAAGTGCCCCGGAGCCGGCTACCGGGTCGGCCGTGGTCACGACCCAGGTGGGTGGCTGCGACGGTGAGGAAGTGCCTGTGGCCGGGGGAGGCGGGGGCGATCACAACGTGGGGAATAACACTTATGCGATTCACCGATTGACAATCAGCGCGCCCACCCTTCAAGATCGGGGGAATGACCACCCCTAGCCCTTCCGGGCGCCCCACCAGCCAGCGGCGCTATATGCTGCGGCGAATCATCGCCCTCGCGCTGGCAGCCGTGGCCATTGGGCTCGCCGCCGGGGCCGGGGTGTGGCTGCAGAAAAATACCGGCTGGAGCGTCGACTACCTCACCCGAAAAAGCCGACACAGCCTGGTCAGCGAACGCACCGAACACGAATCCGCCGTGGCCATCCCGGAGCGCTCGAGCCGGACGGCGGGGACCAGCAACGACCGCACCCCGGGGGCTGGCGGTACCGGGGAGGACCAGGCCGGCGCGGGCAGTGAGCCCAGCACCCGTGGGGGTAGCGGGGGAGAAGCCAGCCAGGGTGCTGCCACGGACCCAGCCACGAGCACCAGCCCCGCACCCGTGCTGCGCAATACCCAACACTCCGCCCCACTGCGGGGCGCCCCACACCCCGGGCACAATGGCCAAGTCCAGCTGACATCGGGCGGACTGAACCGCCAGGCAGTGTTGCATGTGCCTGCTGACGCCCTGCCCCGCCAGTCCCAGGCCACCCGGCCCAAGCCACTGATCCTCGCCTTCCATGGCTATGGGCAGTCCGGCGCAGCCATGGCCCGCTTCGGCGACCTCGCCCGGGACGGCGCCATCGTCGCCTACCCCGACGGCGTCGACAGGGCCTGGGCGGGCGCACCTTATGCCACGGCCACCGGGAAACAAGACCTGGCCCTGGTCCGGGACCTCATCAACCGCATTGCCGCCACCTACCAGGTCGACGACCTGCGCATCTACGCCGCGGGAATGAGCAACGGCGGCGGCTTCGTCGCAAAGCTCGCTTGCGAGATACCCCAGGAATTCGCCGCCTTCGCCTCGGTCGCAGGGGCCTATTACAAGGGCACCTGGCAGAACTGCGCAACACGGGCACAGCGTAGCAAAGAACACCCACAGTTTCGCGGCAGCAGGGCGACGTCCTTCCTCGAAATCCACGGGGAGGACGACAGTCGCATCCACTACGAGGGCGGCTCCCGCTACGGCACCCCGTACCTCGGGGCGATGAGCTTCACCTCCGCCTATGCACACCGTGCCTCCTGCTTCGGGGCCCCCGCGGTCCGCAACGTCACCCCCATTGTCCGCCGCTACCAGTGGCGCGACTGCGCGGCGGATAAGGACGTCATGCACATCGCGGTGAAGGGGATGGGGCACACCTGGCCCGGCGAGGGCGAAGCCGCCCGGCCCGGTGAGTCCGGGATTGCCGGGGTGCGTAACGACGGGGGCCAGCAGGAAGCGAACCCCACTCGCGCGGTCAATGCCGGGGCGGAGATCTTGAGTTTCTTCACCCGCCACCGGAAATAGGGTCCTCCGGGGCGGCTGCTAGGGTTAGACCCGACCAACGCGGGAGTCCGGGAGAACGTCCGGGCTGAGAGGGCGCCAGCACCGTGGTGCCGACCGATGAACCTGATCCGGATCATGCCGGCGATAGGGAGGATAAGCGTGAGCATCACGCCCGAAAAACCATCACAGACCAGCGAAACCCACGGCTTCTCAGGCGAGCAGCAGGCTCCCCAGCACAGCAAGTCCTGGCGCGTCGTGGACATCATCGTCGCCGCCGTGCTCGGTGTCGCCTGCGGCCTGATCTTCTGGGTCTGGAACGGCATTGGGGGCGCGGCCTACGGCGTGTTCGACGCTGCCACCCCGGGCCTTGGCGGGCTCGCGGTCGGCATCTGGCTGCTCGGCGGCGTGCTGGGCGGGCTGATCATCCGCAAGCCGGGCGCGGCACTCTTCGTCGAGGTGCTCGCCGCCGTCGTTTCCGCGCTGCTGGGTAACCACTGGGGCATCGAGACCGTGTATTCCGGCCTGGCCCAGGGGCTGGGCGCGGAACTGGTCTTCGCGATCTTCGCCTACCGCCGCGCCGGGCTGGGCGTGGCCATGGCCGCCGGTGCTGTGGCCGCCATCTTCGAATTCATCCTGGAGCTGGCGACCAGCGGAAACTACGCGAAGTCCCTGGCCTTCAACGCCACCTACCTGTCCACCATGATTCTCTCCGGCATCGTGCTGGCGGGCCTGGTGGGCTGGCTGCTCGTCCGCGGTTTGGCTGCTACCGGGGCGCTCGACCGCTTCCCGGCGGGCAGGCAACGCCAACAACTGGTTTAGGCCGCTCAAGGGGAGAAAACCATGACGAGCCACGGGCGGCCGCCGGGCGGGGCGGTCGTGGAGATCACCGACTTCGGCTGGCGCCACGCCGGCCGGAAGAACCCGGCCATCGCGAACATCACCGCACGCCTGGAACCCGGGGAGCGCATCCTGCTGCTCGGGGCCTCGGGCGCAGGTAAATCCACCCTGCTCGCCGGTATCGCCGGGGTGCTGGGGGATGCCGAGGACGGCGAGCAGCGCGGTGCCATCCGCGTGGACGGCAAGGACCCGGCCCAGGCCCGGGGCCTGGTCGGCATGGTGCTGCAGGACCCGGACTCGCAGGTCATCGCCGCCCGGGTGGGCGACGATGTTGTTTTCGGCTGCGAGAACCTCGGCATCCCGCGGGAAGAGATGTGGCAGCGCGCCACGGAGGCTCTACGCACCGTCGGGCTGGGGGAGCTGGACCTCGACCGGTCCACCCACCGGCTCTCCGGCGGGCAGAAGCAACGGCTCGCGCTGGCCGGGGTGCTGGCCATGCGCCCCAGGGTGATCGTGCTGGACGAACCCACCGCCAACCTCGACCCGGAGGGCGTGGCCGAGGTGCGCGACGCCGTCATCCGGGCCTGCGAGGACACCGGCGCCACACTGATCGTCGTCGAGCACCGCGCAGCCACCTGGGCCGGGCACGTCGACCGCATCCTCGTGCTCGGGGAGACCAACCCCAGCGGCGTGGGGGAGCAGGCCAGCGGTGGTCGGCAAGCCGGGGGAGTGCTCGCCGACGGCCCGGCCGGGCAGATCCTGGACACCCACGCCGACCGGCTCGCCGAGGCAGGCATCTGGGTGCCGGGCATCTCGCCCGCGCTGCGCCGCATGGGCACCCCGCCGCCCGAGCTGGGCGCGTTGAAGGCCGCGCCCGGTTCAACTGGCAACCAGGGCCATGCTGATCACCAGAACCATGCTGGCAACCGAGGCACCGTTGCCCACCCGATCGACGCAGAAACAACCATCGACGCTGCGTCCGCGCCCGCAGGTGGGAGCTCCCAGGCGAGCGGGAAGCCACTGCTGCGCACCCAGGACCTGGCCATCGGCTGGGGCCAGCACACCATCCGCACTGGCATCACCGCTGCCCTGGAGCCGGGGTCCACCTGCCTGACCGGCGGCAACGGCACCGGAAAATCCACCTTGGCGCTCACCCTCGCGGGCCTGGTTCCCGCGGCGGGCGGGGAGCTGGACGCCAGTGGGCTCCAGCCCGCTAAGCACAGGCGCCGGGAAACCCCGGACCCCCGCAGCTGGCGCTCGAAGGACCTGGTCCGCCGCATCGGATACGTCTTTCAAAGCCCCGAGCACCAGCTGGCCGCCCGCACCGTCCGCGACGAGTTGCTGCTCGGCCCCAAGGCCGCCGGGATGGACGCCGCCGCAGCCGAGCGCCGCGCAGACGAGCTGCTGGGCACCCTCGGGCTGAGTCACCTCGCGGCCGCCAACCCCTTCACCCTCTCGGGTGGGGAGAAACGCCGGCTCTCCGTGGCCGCGGTGCTGGCCACTGAGCCGCGCCTGCTGATCCTGGACGAACCGACCTTCGGCCAGGACCTCAACACGTTCACCGCCCTGGTCGGGTTGCTGCAACAGCTGGCGGACAGCGGCATGGGGCTGCTGTCCATCACCCACGACGCGGATTACTTCGCCGCGCTGGGCCAGCACCACTGGCACCTTCCCCAGGGCCCCGGCCTGGAGGTGCGGGTATGATCCTGGAACGCATCGACCCATCCACCCGGCTGCTCGCGCTCGCGCTGTTGACCACCCCGTTGCTGATCAGCATCGATATTGTGAGCGCCAGCGTGTCCTTCGCGCTGACCCTGCTGGTCGTCGCGCCCCTGTGCGGGGTCGGGCCTGCCCGGCTGTTCCGCCGGGCTTGGCCGCTGCTGCTCCTCGCCCCGCTGACGGGTGTGAGCATGCTCTTCTACGGGCGGGCTAGCGGGCAGAGCTACTTCGAATGGGGCTTCATCCACATCACCGAGAACTCGGTGCAGCTGGCCATCGCGGTGATGATTCGCGTGCTGGCGGTGGGCGTGCCCGCCGTGGTGCTCACCGCGGACATGGACCCCACCCGCCTCGGCGACGGGCTGGCACAGCTGTGGAAACTGCCCACCCGCTTCGTCATCGGTGCGGTGGCGGGCGTGCGCCTGGTCACGCTATTCCGAGAGGACTGGACGGCCGTGGAGCGTGCCCGCCGCGCCCGCGGCCTGGGGGACGAGGGCAAGCTGAAGCGTGCGCTGCAGCAGTCCTTCAGCCTGCTGGTGCTGGCGCTGCGTCGTGGCGCCAAGCTGGCCACCGCGATGGAGGCCCGTGGGTTTGGAGCCACCCATAACGCCGAGGGCCAGCCCATCGAACGCACCTGGGCTCGTCAGGCTCATTTCGGCGGCTGGGACTGGGCCGTGGTTGTGGGCTCCTTGGCACTGAGCCTGCTTTCCTTGGGGATCGCCGTGTGGACCGGCCATTTCGTGTTGCTGGGAGTACAGAATGGCTAGCGCTCCACAGCTCTCGCCCGAGGAGGCCACCCGCGAGCTCGCCACCTGGGTCGCAAGCCAGCGAGGCCGCCGAGCCACACAGATCGAGTCGGCTGCTGCGCATCGACCCCGCGCGGGCCGCGACCCGCGGTGGGTGATCCTCATCGACGGTCGCAGCGGCTCCGGCAAGACCCACTTTGCGGAACACCTCATGGCCACACTCGGTGCTCCCAGCCACCAGACCGGCGCATCGCCGAGCACGCCCCCGGCCCCCAATACCACGCCCCAGCTGGTGCACCTGGAGGATTTCTACCCCGGCTGGGGTGGGCTCTTCGCCGCAGCCCGCATGCTCGCCGCCGACGTGCTGCAGCCCAATTGCCCGGGCTTTCGCCGCTGGGACTGGGAGAAGAATACCCCCGCGCAGTGGCAGCCCCTGGACCCCGGCCACCCACTAATCGTCGAGGGCGTCGGTGCCCTCAGCCCCGAGGCCCTAGCCGTGCTGCGACGCCGCGGCATCCCGCACCGGACCCTGGTGCTGGAGGCCCCCACCCAGCTGCGCAAGCAGCGCGCGCTGCACCGCGACCCCTACTACGCCCCTTGGTGGAACATGTGGGCCGCCCAAGAGCGCGCCCACATCAATCGGCGCCCCGCCCCGGACTTCATCGTCGCCAACGGCTCCACCCGGTCGGAGGCCTAAAACACCGCCCGCCCGACACAGCGCCGTACTCGCCGGTTACTGCGGCGTGGAGGTGCGGTAGAGCCCGCCTCGCGCCACGTCCAGGCGCATCCCGGACTCGCGGAGGCGACGCACGTACACCATGCCCAGGCCCGTCGCCGGGGTCAGCACGCCACCTTCAGTTCCCGGCAGCTCCGCCTCATCCTTGAGCAGCGTGAGCGCTGCGGTGCCCAGCATCCGGGAGGTCGAGCGGTAGCCCGGATCCCCCTGGGAGTACAGGGTGGCGATGTAATCCGGCTCCACGTTCGGCGCCGGATTCGGCTTCACGAAGCCGTGGAACACGCAACGGAAGTAGCCGTTCTCCTGCGCCTTGCTCGTCGGACCCTCGCCCGGCTCGGGTGCCCACTGGGAGATGAAGTCCCGCAGCTTCGGCGCCTTCATCGCGGTCAGCATCGTCCAGTTAACCCCACCCATTGCGTAGGCCTGCGCGCGGCCCTTCAGGCCCGGCCCGGTGGACTGGAACTCGCGGTAGCGCAGGGACTTTCCGTACTTGAAGCCGCTCAGCGCATTGGAGCGGCGCACCACGCGGGTGTTCACCGAGGCCATGAGGAAAGGCCCGGCCCAGCCCTCCGGGGCGCCGACGGTCTCGGTCTGCAGCACGCCATAATCCGGCTGCTCGCCCAGCTCCGGCTCCGCCTCGCGATCCGGGCTCAGGGAGTACGGGTCAGCCAGCACGCGCCTCTGCTCCGGGTCGCGCTGTGCGGCCTGGAACTGCTCGCGTGCGGACTCTACGGTGCCGCCGGACATGGCCCCGCGCATGCTGACCAGGTTCGTCACCTCGGCCAGCTTCTTGCCATCCTTGGCCGCGGCCTCGTTGATCAGCAGCATGCCGATATCGGAGGGCACGGAATCGAAGCCACAGGCGTGGATGATGCGCGCCCCGTTGGCCTTCGCCACGTCGTCGTACTTGTCGATCATCTTCCGCATGAACAGCACCTCGCCGGTGGAGTCCACGTAGTGCGTGCCGGCCTCAGCGCAGGCGCGCACGAGGTCCTCGCCGTAACGCACGAACGGGCCCACCGTGGAGATCACCACGCGGGTGTTCTTCGCCAGCTCGGTCATGGCGTCCTCGTCGAAGGCGTCCGCCTCCACGATGCGCCAGTCCATCACGCCCTCGTGGATGGTCAGCAGCTGCTGCTTGAGGAAGACCAGCTTCTCGCGGTTGCGGCCGGCCAGCGCGATGGTGACGTCCTTCGGCGCGTGCTCTGCCAGCCAGCCCGCGAGGATCTTGCCGACGAATCCGGTCGCGCCGAACAGGGTGATGTCCACCGGGCGCTGCTTTCCGCCGGTCGGGGTCTTCTTGCCTTGCGGTGTGGCGTCCTTCGGTGCATCAGCCATGTCTGATCGACCTCTTTCATCGTCTGATGGGCTTCGTGCCCGATCGTCGGGGGTTCTTCCCCTCCATTCTTACCGTGTTCCGGTGCCGTCAGCGCCCGCGGGCGCGGTTAAGGTGAGTGGCGTGTCTTCGCAGCTTTCCACTCCCGCTTCCGCCGCAGGTCGCTCTTCTTCTTTGACGACGTCACCCCGGCCGGCCGCCGATCCGCCCTTCCATATCCTGTTCGACCAGCCGCAGATCCCGCCGAACACGGGCAATGCGATCCGCATGTGCGCGGGAACCGGGGCAGCGCTGCACCTGGCGGGCCCATTGGGTTTCAACTTCGAGGAGAAGCACGTCCGCCGCGCCGGGCTGGATTATCACGACCTGGCGGAGGTACAGCTCCACGAGGACTTCGAGGCCGCGGTCGCACACTTGACCGGGGTGAGTCGGCAGCAGGCAGAGCTGAGCCGGAAGCCGGCGGCGGATGGCGCCCCGCCCCAGGCGAGGGTCTTCGCCTTCACGACACACGCGGAGACCTGGTTTACGGACGTGGACTTCCGCCGCGGTGACGTCCTTCTCTTCGGGCCGGAACCCACCGGTCTGGACGAGGCGACCCTGGCGGACCCCCGGATCACCGCGCAGCTGCGGATCCCGATGCTGCCGGCCCGTCGCAGCATGAACCTCTCGAACGCGGCGGCGGTGGCGGCGTACGAGGCCTGGCGGCAGCTGGGTTTCCCGGGCGGGCAGTGACCCGCGTGCGGGACACTTGCCCTGAAGTGGGGGAATCGGGGCGCACGCCGGTGGGGTAGCGCTAGGCCTGTGGAATAATGGCGGGCATGGCTGCGATTACCCTGGATGGAAAGAAATACCGCGACGAGATCTTCGCGGACCTGAAGCAACGAGTCGACGCTCTGCGGGACAAGGGGATCACCCCGGGCCTGGCAACGGTCCTGGTCGGTGACGACCCGGCGAGCCACTCCTACGTGCGGATGAAGCACAAGGACTGCGAGCAGATCGGCGTGAAGTCCATCCGCAAGGACCTGCCGGCGGACGTGACCCAGGAGGAGCTCAACGCCGTCATCGACGAGCTCAACGCGGACCCGGAGTGCACCGGCTACATCGTGCAGCTGCCGCTGCCGAAGCACCTCGACGAAAACGCGGTGCTGGAGCGCATCGACCCGGCCAAGGACGCCGACGGCCTGCACCCGGTGAACCTCGGCAAGCTGGTGCTCAACGAGCCCGCCCCGCTGCCGTGCACCCCGAACGGTGCGATCAGCCTGCTGCGTCGCTATGACGTCGAGCTGAACGGCGCGAAGGTCGTCGTCATCGGCCGTGGCGTGACTGTTGGCCGCCCGATCGGCCTGATGCTGACCCGCCGCAGCGAGAACGCCACCGTTACCCTGTGCCACACCGGCACGAAGGACCTGAAGGCGGAGACCATCAACGCGGACATCATCGTCGCTGCTGCAGGCAAGCCGCACATGCTGACCAAGGACATGGTCAAGCCGGGGGCGGCGATCCTCGACGTCGGTGTCTCCCGCCTGGACGGCAAGCTCGCGGGCGACGTGCACCCGGACGTCTGGGAGGTCGCGGGCGCGATCTCGCCGAACCCGGGTGGCGTGGGCCCGCTGACCCGTGCCTTCCTGGTCCACAACGTCGTGGAGCGCGCCGAGCTCCTCGCGGAGCAGGGCGAGAACTAGGGGATTAGAGCTGGAGGAGCTGGGCACGATGCCGGACACCCCGAACGAGCGGGCGGAGGCCGCGCAGATTGGCGCTTATCGCCGACAGCTGCTGGCCAACCCGCACGACCGGGACGTGCCCGCCTCCCCGCTGCCGGTGATCGCGCAGCGGGCGCTCATCGGGGTGTTTTTGCTGCTTCTGGCGGTGGGGGTGTTCTTCATCGCGGCGGATCGTTGGCGCCGCGGCACCACGGCGATGGGGGCAAGCCTGGTGTTCTTGGCCACGATCCGGTGGGTCGTGGACTCCGACGTGCTGGGGATTTTCGCGGTCCGCAGCCGCAAATTTGATTGCTTTTTCGCCGGGGGCGTGGGGTTGTTGATGATGTACCTGGCGATCAGCGTGGACACGCTGGGCAGCTAGGGGCATCCGGACCAAGTCCCTGCGCGAGGGTCGCGCGGAGCTGGGTGTCCCGCGAAGCTGGGCGTGGGGGTTGGGTGGCGGTTGTTCGGTGGCCGCCCTTAGCGGATCCTAGCGGTTGTGGTGCTGCAGGATCTCCGCGCGCTGCTCCGGGTTCTCGGCCAGCTCCTCGGCAGCCGTGAGGAACTTCTCCAGCACATTGCCCATCTGGCGCGCCTCGATGAGGAAGCCATCGTGGCCGGTGGGGGAGGTGATCTGGGACAGCCCCAGGAAGGCTCCCAGGTTGCGGGAGAGGTGCTCCTGCTGGTGATAGGGGTAGAGGATGTCCGTGTCGATGCCGCAGACCATCGTGGGGACCGTGGAGTTGCCCAGGGCGGCGTTCATGCCGCCGCGATCCCGGCCGACGTCGTGGCGGTTCAGGGCATCCGTCAGAGTGACGTAGGAGCCGGCGTCGAAGCGGTTGCGCAGTTTCATCGCCTGCCGGTCCAGGTAGCCCTCCACCGAGAAGCGCTGATTGGGGGAGCGGAACTTACCCAGCGGGTTCTCTCCTCGCTGCGGCTCGGCGCCGAAGCGCTCGTCGACCTCCAGCTCGCCGCGGTAGGTCAGGTGCGCGATGCGGCGGGCCTCGCCCAGGCCCCAGACTGGCCCCATGCCGGCCTCGTAGTAGTCCCCGCCGTGCCACAGCGGGTCGGCCTCGATCACGCGGATCTGGGCGGACTGGATGCCGATCTGCCAGGCGGAGGCGCGGGCGGAGACGGCGATGGCGAGGATGGCGTCCATCATCTCCGGGTAGAGCAGCGACCACTCGAGGGTGCGCGCTCCGCCCATGGAGGCGCCGACGACCACGTGGACCCGGGGGATCTCCAGCACGTCGAGCAGCTGCTTTTCGGCCTGCACGAGGTCGCGGATGGATAGTCCCGGGAATCGGGAGCCCCAGAAGCCACCCTCAGGGTGCAGGGAACCGGGGCCGGTGGAGCCCGCGCACCCACCCAGCGCATTGGCGCAGAGCACCAGGTACTTGGAAGTGTCGATCGGTTTGCCCACGCCGACCATGTCGGCCCACCAGTCGGTGGCGTTGCCGTCGCCGGTGAGGGCGTGCTCGATCAGCACGATGGGGCGCTCCTCCGGCGGCGTGGATACCGCCGCCTGCTCGGCCGCGTCGTAGAAGGCGTACAGCCGCAGTGAGGTTTCGGGAATGCTTGCGCCCGCCTCAGTGAGCACCTCGCCGATGGGAATATCGGCGTAGGAACCGGAGGCGGGCAGCAAGTCGGAGCGCATAGAAAACCTCGTGAGTTAAATCTGCTCGAAGCCCTGCTCGAGGTCGGCGATGATGTCGCGGACGTCCTCGATACCGACGGACAGGCGAACCGTTGCCTGGGAGATGCCCGCGTTGCGCAGGTTCTCCTCGGTGGACTGCGAGTGCGTGGTGGTTGCCGGGTGGACGACCAGGGAGCGTACGTCACCGACGTTAGCGAGGTCGGAGTGCAGCTTCAGGGAGTCGATGAACTTCCAGGCGGCCTCGCGCGGGTCGGCGTCGCCGGTGGCCAGGTCGAAGGCCAGAACGGAGCCAGTGTACTCCAGGCCCAGCTTCTCCTTGACCTTGTTCCACGGGCTGGACTCCAGGCCGGCGTAGGCGACGCTGGCGACCTTCGGGTGCTTGTCCAGGAACTCGGCGACCTGCTTGGCATTCTCGTTGTGCTGCTTGACGCGCAGGTTCAGGGTGTCGAGACCCTGGACGGCCAGCCAGGCGTTGAACGCGGAGAGGGTGGCGCCGGTGTCGCGCAGCAGACCCGCACGAGCCTTCAGGCCGAAGGCCGGCTCGCCGAGGTCGGCGTACTTCAGGCCGTGGTAGGCCGGGTCCGGGGTGACGAAGCTCGGGAAGACCGGCTTGCCGTTGCGCTCCTGGGTCCAGTCGAACTTGCCGCCGTCGACGAGGATGCCGCCGATGGCGGAGCCGTTGCCGGTGTAGAACTTCGTCAGGGAGGAGACGGAGACGTCGGCGCCGAGCTCCAGCGGCTTGACCAGCGCTGCGGTGGCCAGCGTGTTGTCGACGATCAGCGGGACCTTGTTCTCGTGGGCAACCTTGCTGATCTCCGGGATGTCCAGGACGTCCGCCTGCGGGTTGGCGAAGGTCTCGCCGAAGAAGGCGACGGTGTTGTCCTGAACGGCGTCCTGCCAGGACTGCGGGTCATCCGGGTTCTCGACGAAGGTGGTGGTGATGCCCAGGCGCGGCAGGGTGACGAGCAGGAGGGTCTCGGTGCCGCCGTAGAGGCGCGGGGAGGCGACGATGTGGTCACCGGAGTTCGCGACGTTGATCAGCGCGGCGGTGATGGCGGCCATGCCGGAAGCGAAGGCGACGGCGTGGACACCACCCTCGAGGGTGGCGAGGCGGTTCTCGAGGACCTCGACCGTTGGGTTGGTCAGGCGGGAGTAGATCGGGCCCGGATCCTCGAGCGCGAAGCGCTGCTTGGCGTGCTCGGCGTTGTCGAAGACGTAGCTGGTGGTCATGTGGATCGGCAGGTTACGGGAACCGGTCGGGTCCAGGGTCTGGCCGGCGTGGATCTGCTGGGTGGCAAAGCCCCACTCTGCTGCGTTGGAGTTGTCGTACTTTGGCATGGTTTTCCTGTCTCTTTCGTGTGTTTGAGGCTGTGTTGTGAATCGTGGCGATCCGGGTGGGATCCGGGTGGATTGTGCCGCTCGATCGCTGTGTGGTGACTCACTTTATAGTCCCCGCTGAAAAAAGTAAACCGCTCTGTCTATTTTCGGGGTCTTTATGCGTTAACAGTGCAGGTCAAGAGCGTTTAAAAATTTATACCACTTAGTCTACTTTTGGGTCTTTTGGGGGCTGTTGCTCGGTGGCCCTGGGGTCGTATTGGCGGTTTTTAAGTACCGCTCGGTATGGGTTCATGCGGTGGGTGGCAGCAGCGCACGAAGCGCTGTTTTGCACCGCATCGGATGGGAGGTAGGAGGTCTGGGCTTCAACACTTTTGGCGGAAAAATTGCGGGTCGCACCTGCAACCGCAGTTGAGTCACTAGGGTGGGGTGGTGCACGGGATAAAGAAAGAATCCCAGCGCAACGAGCACAACACGGGCCCACAAGGCGCCAGAAAGGACCTGCACCATGGCTAATACAGACGCTGCATTCCTGATTGACGCAGAGCCGAGCGTGCTCCAGGTGGCAGTTGGTCGCCCACAACCCAACCCCGCCGGAACCTACGAGCACACCGGCATCGAAAAGCTGCCGCAGTCGCACATCGACGTGCTCGCGCCGGGCCCGAACTACGGCGACGGCAGTGGCGTCGTTGGGGATACGATCGGAGACGATAAGCACCACGGTGGGGCAGATAAGGCCGTCTACGCCTTCGCCCGCGAGGAGCTGGACTTCTGGGAAGGGGAGCTCGGCCGTGAGCTCGTCTACGGCAGCTTCGGGGAGAACATCACCACCGCTGGGGTGAAGTGGTCGGAGGTCTACATCGGCCAGCGCGTGTCCATGGGTAGCGCTGAGCTCGAGGTAAGCGTGCCGCGCACCCCGTGCGCGACCTTCGCCGCCTGGCTCGATGAGAAGGGCTGGGTCAAGCGCTTCGCACAGCATGGCGACTGCGGCGCCTACTTCCGCGTGATTACCGCCGGGCGCATCCGCCCGCTGGACGAGATTCGCTTCGGACCGGTGCCGGAGCACGGCGTGACGATGGGGGAGGCCTTCGCCGCCAAGCTGGGTGATAAGGAAGCTGCCCGCAAGGTTTTCGACGCCGGGGTGCTCCCCGGGCACCATCATGAGCAGCTGGGTCGCCTGCTGAACTGAGATATGAGCAGCTTGGTCTCCGCTGGATGGAGGCCGCAAGGTCGGGGCAGGGGCTCCTGGCCGGTAGAAAAGAAAAACTGGGCCTAGCAGCGCTATCTCTAGCGCGCTAGGCCCAGTCGGCTATATCCCTCCGCTGACCCCGGGGGCGGGCCTGCAGCAGGCCCGACGGGGGAGCGGTACTAGCCCTCCAGGGAGTTATCTGCTGCAGCGAGATCGTCGATGATCTTGTTGAATGCAGCGACCGGACGCATCACAGCGTTCGCCTTCTCCTCGTCCAGGTGGTAGTGGCCACCCAGCTCCACGGCCTTGCCCTGGATGTCGTTGAGCTCCTTGATGACCTCGTCCTCGGCAGTCTCCAGCGCGTCGGCGACCGGGGCGAAGAGCTCGGCCAGGTCGGCGTCGTCCTTCTGATCGGCCAGGGCGCGAGCCCAGAACATTGCCAGGTAGAAGTGGGAACCGCGGTTGTCGAGGGTGTTGACCTCGCGCTGCGGGGACTTGCCCTCCTCCAGGATCCGCTCGGTAGCAACGTCCAGCGCGTCGCCCAGCACCGGGGTGCGCGGGTTGTTATCCGTGTCGGCCAGCTTGCGCAGGGACTCAGCCAGCGCCAGGAACTCGCCCAGGGAGTCCCAACGCAGGTGGTTCTCCTCGGTCAGCTGCTCGACGTGCTTCGGCGCGGAACCGCCAGCACCGGTCTCGAAGAGGCCACCGCCCGCGATCAGCGGAACGATGGAGAGCATCTTCGCGGAGGTGCCCAGCTCCAAGATCGGGAACAGGTCGGTCAGGTAGTCACGCAGCACGTTACCGGTGACGGAGATGGTGTTCTTGCCCTCGCGGATGCGGTCCACGGAGAGCTGGCAGGCCTCGACCGGGGAGAGGATGCGGATATCCAGGCCCTCGGTGTCGTGGTCCTTCAGGTACTTCTCGACCTGGGTTGTCATGTTGCGGTCGTGGGCGCGCTCCGGGTCCAGCCAGAAGATAGCCGGGTCGCCGGTCTTGCGGGCACGCTCGACGGCCAGCTTCACCCAGTCCTGAACCGGGATGTCCTTGGCCTGGCAGGCGCGCCACAGGTCGCCCTCGGAGACCTCGTGCTCCATGAGCACGTCGCCGGCCTTGTTGAGGACCTGGACCTTGCCGTCCGCCTCGATCTTGAAGGTCTTGTCGTGGGAGCCGTACTCCTCAGCCTTCTGCGCCATCAGGCCGACATTCGGGACGGTGCCCATCGTGGTCGGGTCGAATGCGCCGTTCTTGCGGCAGTCGTCGATGACGACCTGGTACACGCCTGCGTAGGAGGAGTCCGGCAGTACGGCCAGGGTGTCCTGACGGGCGTCGTCCTTGTTCCACATCTTGCCGGAGTCACGGATCATGGCCGGCATGGAGGCGTCGACGATGACGTCGGACGGGACGTGCAGGTTGGTGATTCCGCGGTGGGAGTTGACCATCGCCAGATCCGGGCCGTCCTCGAGGCCCTTGTCGAATGCGGCGCGGATCTCCTCGCCGTTGTCCAGCTCGGACAGGCCGTCGAGGATGGCAGCCAGGCCGTCCTCACCGTCGAGGCCGGCGGCCAGCAGCTCCTCGCCGTACTGCTCGTAGACGTCGGAGAAGTAAGCGCGCACGGCGTGGCCGAAGATGACCGGGTCGGAGACCTTCATCATCGTGGCCTTCAGGTGCACGGAGAACAGCACGCCCTCAGCCTTCGCGCGGGCGACCTGGGCGCGCAGGAACTCGTCGAGCGCGGCGGCGCGCAGGACGGTGGAGTCCACGATCTCGTTCTTCTGCACCGGCAGGGAGTCGCGCAGCACGGTGGTCTCGCCGTTGGCCTTCACCAGCTGGATGCGCAGGTCATCCTCAGCCGGCATGATGACGGACTGCTCGTTGTGGCGGAAGTCGTTGGCCTCCATGGTCGCCACGTTGGTCTTGGACTCGGCGGTCCACTCACCCATGGTGTGCGGGTGGGTGCGCACGTAGTTCTTCACGGCCTTCGGCGCGCGGCGGTCAGAGTTGCCCTCGCGCAGCACCGGGTTCACGGCGGAGCCCATGACGGAGCTGTAGCGGGCGTAGGCGTCCTTCTCCTCCTCGGTGTTGACCTCGAGAGGGAAGTCCGGCAGGTCGTAGCCGGCCTTCTGCAGCTCGCCGATGGCTGCGCGCATCTGCGGGACGGATGCGGAGATGTTCGGCAGCTTGAGGATATTGGCCTCAGGGGACTGGGTCAGCTCGCCGAGCTCCTTGAGAGCGTCGTTGACCTGCTGCTCCTTCGGGAGCTTATCGTTGAAAGCGGCCAGGATACGACCTGCCAGCGAGATGTCACGCGTTTCCACGTCCACGCCGCAAGTCGATGCAAAAGCTTCCACGATCGGCTTCAGCGAATACGTGGCCAGAAGTGGGGCCTCGTCGGTACGGGTGTAAATGATCTTGGCCATAAGGCGGTATCTCCCTGCTTTCACATCGTTTTCGGTGAACCGTTAAAAGTCACTCGATTTTTATCGTGCTACCCAGCTTACGTGAAGTAGAAAAATCGTGAATCATACGGGTACTGTCGCAACTTCGCTTGCGAAAGGCGAAAAAAGTTATTAAAAATATTGATTCTTTTTCGTTACTTCGTATTCATCCGGCCCAGCCAAAGAATTTCAGGAAGCGTGCCCCGTGCCAACCATGCCGAATCGCCGCCCCGTGCCAACACAAACCACCATGGGCAGCCGCAGGAGAATCATCACCATGCTGGCCATCGCGCTCGGTGGCTTCGGCATCGGTACCACCGAGTTCGTGGCGATGGGGCTGCTGAACCTCATCGCCGAGGATTTCCAGATCTCGGAGGCCACGGCCGGGCACGTCATCTCCGCCTACGCCCTCGGCGTGGTGGTGGGTGCCCCGCTCATCACCACGCTGACCAGCACCGTGCCGCGCCGTCGCCTGGCACTGGTGCTCATGATCGCCTTCACGATCGGTAACGGGCTGACCGTGCTGGCCAGCAGCTATAACATGCTGCTGATCAGCCGCTTCATCGCCGGCCTGCCACACGGTGCCTACTTTTCCGTCACCGCGCTCATCGCCGCCTCGATGGCCCCGCCGGGGCAGCGCGGCAAGGCGGTGGCCTTCTCCGGGCTGGGACTCTCGGTGGCCACCGTCGCAGGTGTGCCCGCCGCGCAGTGGCTGGGCACCCACTTCGGATGGAACTTCGCCTTCCTGCTCGTCGCAGTGATCGGCCTGGTGACCTTCGTGGCGCTGTATATCTCGCTGCCGCACATGACCCTCATGCCGAAGAGCAACCCGATCACCGAGCTCGGCGCTCTGATCAACCCCCAGGTACTGCTCACCCTGGCGATCGGCACGGTCGGCTTCGGCGGCATGTTTGCGGTCTATACCTATATCTCCTGGACGCTGACCGAGCGTGCAGGCTTCAGCGAAACCCTCATCTGGATTCCCTTGATGGTCTACGGCATCGGCATGGTTTTCGGAACCTGGTTCGGCGGCGTGCTGGCTGACCGGAACCTGGAGTACACCATCGCCGGCAGCCTCATCGCTCTGATCGTGGTGCTGGGCGCGTTCTACTTCACCTCCACCAACGCCATCACAGGCATCGCCAACTTCGGCCTCATCGGATTCCTGGGCTCCTGCCTGGTCCCGAGCCTGCAGACCCGCCTGATGGACGTCGCCCGGGACGCCCAGAACCTCGCCGCCGCCCTCAACCACTCCGCGCTAAACATGGCCAACGCCGCCGGTGCCGCGATCGGTGGCGCGGTCATCGGCGCTGGCTTCGGCTATGCTGCCCCAGCCCTCGCGGGTGCGGCCCTGGCTGCCACCGGTGCGGTGGTCTGGCTGCTCGCCTTCCTGCTACGACGTCGCCAGCTCGCCGCCTCCTAGCCCGCGGCTTATGCGGCTGCTGGTGTGTCCGGGGCACGGCCTATATTGGTGGGCATGGGTTTTACAGTCGCTACGGTTAACGTCAACGGAATCAGGGCCGCCGCGAAGGTGCGCCACGAGAACAACCAGGGCATCCTCCCGTGGTTGGCCACCCACCCGGCTGATGTGGTGCTGATGCAGGAGGTCCGCGCCGACGAGGCGCAGACCGCCAAGGCCATCGCCCCCGCCCTGGAGGACGGCTGGCATCTCGCCCAGGCGCCAGCCGCGGCCAAGGGGCGGGCCGGGGTGGCGATCCTGTCGCGCCTTCCACTGCGGGACGTGCAGATCGGCTTCGGCCACGAGGCCAACCCGGAACACCCGGGCGCGGTGGAGGCCGCCCGCGAGTTCGACGACTCTGGCCGCTACATCGAGGCCACCGTGGACGCCGAGGTCGGGGGCACAACCCAGCCGATCACCGTGGCCTCCCTCTACCTGCCCAGTGGTGCCAGCGGCACCGAGAAGCAGGACGAGAAGTTCCGCTTCCTGGATGCCTTCGCGCCCTTCATGCACCAGCGTGCCGCGGCCGCCGAGGCCGGGGGGCAGCAGATGCTCATCGGCGGTGACTGGAATATCTGCCACCGCCGCGCGGACCTGAAGAACTGGAAGCCCAACCGCAACAAGTCCGGCTTCCTGCCCGCCGAGCGCGCCTTCCTTGACCACGTGCTCGGCACCTACCCGGACGGTGCAACCCAGGTGGGCGATGCGGAGGACTCCGGCCGGGTCGGTAACCCCGCCGGGGCGGCCGAGGACTTCTTCGGTGCCGTGGACTACCAGCCCGGCGAGCTCGCGCAGGCCCGCATCGCGGCAGGCGCCGCCACCCAGCCAGGCTGGCACGACGCCGTGCGCCACCTCCACCCCGAGGAGGACGGCCCGTACTCCTGGTGGAGCTACCGCGGCAAGGCCTTCGACACGAACGCGGGCTGGCGTATCGACCTGCACGCCGTCACCGGTGGACTGCTGGAGCACGCCGCCGCTGCCCGGGTGGACAAGGCGCCCACCTACGACCAGCGCTGGTCCGACCACAGCCCCGTGATCCTCGAGTTCCGCTAAACCCACCGGGAGACGGTATGTTCCTGATCGTCCTCTTCGTCATCGGCATCACTGCCGAAGGCGCGACCGGCGCCCTGGCCGCCGGCCGCGAGCGCATGGACCTCTTCGGCGTGGCCATCATCGCGTGCGTGACCGCCATCGGCGGCGGCTCTGTCCGCGACGTGCTGCTGGGGAACTACCCGCTGGTGTGGGTAGAAAACCCGATCTACCTGGTCTTCGTGCTCGTCGCCGCGTTCATCACCGTGGCCATCCCCGTGATGATGACTTACTTCCACTGGGTCTTCCTCATCCTCGACGCCGTGGGGCTCTCTGTGTTCACGGTGCTCGGCACCCAGATCGCCCTGGGCGCCGGGCACGGGGCGCTCATCGCGATCGTCGCGGCGGTGCTCACCGGCGTGTTTGGCGGCGTGCTCCGCGACATCATGAGTAACCGCGTCCCCCTGGTCTTCCAGGGCGACCTCTACGCCTCCGTCGCGGTCTCCGGGTCCATCCTCTACCTGGCGCTCAACGCCGCCGGGGTCAACGACAACCTCAACGCGATCATCGTCCTCGCATTCACCTTCGGCCTGCGCCTATGCGCGATCTTCTTCCACTGGTCACTGCCCGTCTTCGAGTACCAGGAGCGCGAGTTCACCCGCGACCGGGAGCACAGCCTGTCCAACCGACTGCTGAACAAGGCCCGGGAGCTGCGCCCCGCTGGCCCCCGCCAGCTGCGCATCACCGAAGGCATCGCCGGGCTGCGGCACCGCCACCACGGCGAAGAGCCGGGGGCGAGTGCCACGGGAGAGGACCCACGAACCGGGGGACGAGCGGCGACCGAGGGCGACGTCGAAAAGGAATGCGGCTGCGATTGCCACGGACAGGGGGACGGCGACACGCAGCCGAAACCCGGTGAGTAGCATTAGAAGACATGACAAGCAGCGAAAACCCACAGCACAGCGATAGCGGCGCGAAGAAGCAGCGCGTCGTCTCCGGACTCCAGCCGACCAGCGACTCCTACCACCTGGGCAATTACCTCGGGGCGGTCAAGCAGTTCATTACCCTGCAGGATGATTACGACGCCTTCTACTTCATCCCGGACCAGCACGCCATCACCGTTCCGGGATATAGCCCGAAGGACCTGCGCAACCGCACCCTCGCCGGTGCCGCGCAGCTGCTCGCGCTCGGCATCGACCCGGAGCGCTCCACCCTGTTCGTGCAGTCGCACGTCCCGGAGCACAGCCAGCTCGCGTGGGTGCTGATGTGCATCACCGGCGATGGCGAGGCCCGCCGCATGACCCAGTTCAAGGACAAGTCCAGCAAGCAGGGTAACGAGAACACCACCTCCGGGCTCTACGCCTACCCGATGCTCATGGCCGCGGACATCCTGCTCTACCGCCCGCACCTCGTGCCGGTCGGGGAGGACCAGCGCCAGCACCTGGAGCTGACCCGCAACCTCGCGGAGCGCTTCAACTCTCGCTATAAGAAGACCTTCGTGGTTCCGGAGGGCATGATCCCGCAGGGCGCGGCGAAGATTTACGACCTGCAGAACCCGACCGCCAAGATGAGCAAGTCCACCGACAACCCACGCGGCCTGGTGAACCTGCTGGACGACCCGAAGGTTTCCGCCAAGCGCATCCGCAGCGCGGTGACGGATAACGACAACGAGATCCGCTACGACGTCGAGAACAAGCCGGGTGTGTCTAACCTCCTGGTCATCCAGTCTGCCCTCGGTGACAAGAGCATCGACGAGCTCGTCGCCCAGTACCAGGAGGCCGGCTCCGGCTACGGCGACCTGAAGAAGGACACCGCCGAGGTGCTCGAGGCCTTCTGCTCCCCGCTGCGCGAGAAGTACAACGAGTACATGGACGACCGCGCCGAGCTGGAGCGCGTCCTCGCCAAGGGTGCGGAGCGCGCCCGCGAGATCGCTGCGAAGACGGTGGAGCAGGTCTACGACCGCGTCGGCTTCCTGCCAAAGCCCTAAACCGGCACACCGCGACCGACGAAAACGACATAATGAGGTACGTGCCCAGGTCGGCCACCAGCCGTCCGGCGCGTGCCACAGAATGATCCGACCCCGGATCGAAAACCCGAAGCCCCGAAAGCCTGCCCAAGGAAGGATGGACGCGCTGATGGCGAAAACATCAACGACGCCCGACTATGACAAGCTCGACGCCTACGGCGTGGAACGCAGCCGCAAAGACGACGAAGGGGCGCTGGTCAAGCTCCGCGACAAGTGGCCGTGGTTCGACCACATCATGCGGATGAACGAGCGCTACGGCGAGCAGGGCGGCAACCAGTTCGCCGCGGGCATTACCTACTTCTCAGTGCTGTCCATCTTCCCGCTGACCATGCTCGTGCTGGCAACAGTCGCGATCATCCTGGCTAATAACCAGGATCTGCTGGACAAGGTCATGGACCAGGTGACGTCCATGGGTAGCGGCGAGATGGGTGACACCCTGGGCACCATCGTCGAGGGCGCGATCGATCAGCGTAAGTCCGTGTTCTCCATCGGTCTTCTGCTGGCCCTGTGGTCCGGCCTGAGCTGGATGAACCACCTGCGCATTGGTGCTTCCGAGATGTGGAAGGTCGATAACAGCCCGGAGAATTTCATCAAGGGCAAGCTCTCCGACCTGCTGGGCCTGCTGGGCCTGCTCCTCGCCCTGGTCGTGGCCTTCGCCGTCACCACCATCGGTAACTCGGGGCTCACCGAGAAGCTGCTTGGTGTGGTGGGGCTCGACGAGGTCCCGGGCATCCGATTCATTACCTTCCTCGTGGCTCTGGTCGTTGCACTGCTGGCTAACCTGCTGGTCTTCTTCTGGCTGATGGTCTACCTGCCGCGGGCGAAGGTGCCGCGCAAGTCCGCCTTCAAGGCAGCCATCATCGGCGCGGTCGTGTTCGAGATCTTCAAGCAGTTCGCCACGATGTTCTTCTCCAACGCGCTGAGCAACCCGGCGGGCGCTGCCTTCGGTCCGATCATCGGTGTGATGGTGCTGTTCTACTTCATCTGGCGCATCACCCTGTACTGCTCCGCGTGGGCAGCCACCACGCCGGAGTCCCTGGCCATGATGACCCCGCCGGTGCCGCCGGCAGCGGTGATCCGCGTTCGCCAGGAGGTTCGCACCGGCTCCACCGACGCCGGCCGCGCCGGGCTGGTCGGCCTCGGGGCCGCCGCGGGTGTGGTCCTGGGTGGGGCCATCCGCTCGATCTTTAAGTAATCCGCCGGTTTTCACCGGGCTTCAACGGCGGGGTTGATAACCCTCCCCGCCCGCCACCATGGGGCACAGCTGCCGAGTAAGCTGTGCCCCATGATTGATTCGGACGTCATTGCATCCCTGCCCAAGGTCGAACTCCACGACCACCTGGACGGCGGCCTCCGGCCCGCCACGATCGTGGAGCTGGCCGCCGAGATCGGCTACGAGCTGCCCACGACGGACCCGGTGGAGCTCGAGAAGTGGTTCTACGACGCCGCGAACTCGGGCGACCTGCCGACGTACCTGACCACCTTCGACCACACCACCGCCGTCATGCAGACGAAGGAAGCGCTGGTGCGCGTCACCCGCGAGGCCGTCGAGGACCTGGCCGCAGACAACGTGGTCTACGCCGAGCTGCGCTACGCCCCCGAGCAGCACCAGGCCAACGGGCTGAGCCTGCAGGAGGTCGTGGAAGCCACCGTGCAGGGCGCGAAGGAGGGCGAGCGCGCCGCCGCCGCGAAGGGCAAGCGCATCCACGCTCGCCTGATCCTGTGCGCCATGCGTCATGCCGACCGCGCCACCGAGATCGCGCAGCTGACCGTGGATAACTACCCGATCTCCAGCCCGGGCGAGGGCTACGTGGTCGGCTTCGACATCGCGGGCGCGGAGGACGGCTTCCCGGCCGCCAACCACGCCGAGGCCTTCCAGCTGCTGCGCGAGAACCTCGTGCCCTTCACCATCCACGCCGGCGAGGCCGCGGGCGTGGAGTCCATCAAGGACGCCCTCGTTCAGGGCACCCTCCGCCTCGGCCACGGCGTGCGCATCTACGAGGACCTCAACGCCACCCTCTCCGGCATCGAGCTGGGGCCGGTAGCCCGCCACGTGCGCGACCGGGGCATCCCGCTGGAGATCTGCCCGACCTCCAACACCCAGACCGGTGTTGCCGAAGAAATCGCCGACCACCCCTTCAACCTGCTCTACGAGCTGGGTTTCGTGTGCACCGTGCACACCGATAACCGCCTGGTCTCCGGCACGACGATGACCCAGGAGTTCGAGCGCCTCGCGGAGGTCTTCGACCTGGAGTACTGGCAGATGCTGGAGCTGACCACCAATGCGCTGGATCATGCCTTCTGTGATGCTCCGCTGCGCGCCGAGCTGGAGCAGACCGTGATCTACCCGGCCTACGCGAAGCTGGGGGAGGAGCTCGGCTTAAGCACCGTTGCTGGTGCGGCTGCCGGTCACGAGCACGATCACGGCGGCCACGACCACGAGCACATCGGCGGGCCAGGCCAGGGCATCTCCGCGGGCCTGCAGGGCCTGCACAGCCCCAACGGCGCGGCCGGGGCGCTTGGGGAGGACGCCAACCTGGAGCTGTCCATGGAGAACCTCAAGGCGGAGCTGGAGCAGCTCGGCCTGAGCCTCGATGACGAGCCCGGCAGCGACGAGGACTCCGCGGACGAGGATTCCGCGGAGAAGGAGTAAGCACGACACCCCGCCGACCGCGCCCCACGCGCGCGGTCCCTCGGGGCGGGTCATATCGGCACGATATCGCTGCAGTACAGCGCGTCTTGAAGGATTCAGAAGGCCGGTTTGCGGTTTGACTTAGGCCTCTGACCTGCGAAAAATCAGGAAACGTGCAGAAAAATAATCCCCGAATCAACACCGCGTTCAAGCGCGCCCTCGCGGTGCTCATGGCCCTGACGATGGGCGCGGTCGCGGCATGCTCCGCCACCGGCGGTCGCCCGCGCGAGAACGCGAACGGCGAGGGTGGCGCGGCCGGTGGCGTCGATACGCCCCGCTACACCGTCGCGATGATCAGCCACGGTGCGCCCGGCGATACCTTCTGGGACCTGGTCCGCCGTGGCGCGGAGGACGCCGCGAAGAAGAACAACATCGAGCTGCGCTACGCCAGCTCCCCGCAGGCGCCTGACCAGGCCAACCTCGTGCGCAACGCCATCGACTCCCAGGTCGACGGCATCGCGCTGACCATGCCCACCGCCGAGGCGCTGGGTCCCATCGCCCGCCGCGCCACCGAGCAGGGGATCCCCACCGTCGGGCTGAACTCCGGCATGGGCCACTACGAGCGCTACGGGGTGTCCGCCTTCTTTGGCCAGGACGAGCACGTCGCGGGTGAGGCCGCGGGCGAGCGGCTGGCCAAGGACGGCGCGAAGAAGGTGCTCTGCGTGATCCACGAGCAGGGCAATCCCTCCCAGGAGGCCCGCTGTGGTGGTGCCAAGAAGGCCCTCCAGGCCAAGGGTGGCGGCACGCTGGAGACCCTCTACGTCAACGGCATGGATATGACCAGCGTGACCTCCACGGTTCAGGCGAAGCTCGCCCAGGATCGCAACATCGACTGGGTGCTCAACCTCGTCGCCCCGGTGGCCCTGGCCTCCGTCAACTCCGCCCGCGCCGCCGGTTCTGACGCCAAGATCGTCACCTTCGACACCGACGCCGAGCTCGTCACCGCCATCAAGGACGGCACGGTGCAGTGGGCCGTGGACCAGCAGCCCTACCTGCAGGGCTACCTTGCGGTCGACGCGCTCTGGCTCGCCAAGCGCAACGGTGCAATCCCAGGTGGTGGCCAGCCCGTGTTCACCGGCCCGGCCTTCGTGGACGCCAGCAACGTGGACAAGATCGAGGACGCCGCGAAGGAGGGGCTGCGCTAAATGTCTGACCCCACATCCGAGCAGGCCACCGGCCCGGCAACGGCGGAGCAGATTGACGAGGCGGCGCCGAACCTGACGTCGTCCCCGGATACAGAAAACACCGCGGACTCCGCAGCCGAGGGCGCAGCGGAACAGAACGCAGACAAGGCCGGGGACAACGCCGTCCTCGCGGCCTTCAAGCGCCCCGAGCTGACCTCCCTGGTCGGCGCGATCCTCATCTTCGCGCTGTTCATGATCCTCGCCCCGGCCTTCCGCAGCGCGGACGCCTTCGCCACCGTGCTGTACTCCAGCTCCACGCTGGGCATCATCGCGCTGGGCGTGGGGCTGCTGATGATCGGCGACGAATTCGACCTGTCCTCCGGCGTGGCCGTGACCACCGCCGCGCTCGCCGCCACGATGCTGAACTACAACCTGTGGCTGAACTCGTGGACGGGCGTGTTCCTCTCTCTGATCATTTCGCTGTCCATCGGCGCGATCAACGGCTACCTCGTCACCAAGACCGGCATTCACTCCTTCCTGATCACCCTGGCGATGTTCCTCATGCTGCAGGGCATCAACCTCGCCGTGACGAAGCTGGTCACCGGGCAGGTCGCCACCCCAACGATCTCCGACATGGAGGGCTACAACTCCGCCAAGGCCTTCTTCGCCTCCAGCTTCGAGGTCTTCGGCGTGGACGTGCAGATCACCGTGGTGTGGTGGCTGCTGTTCGTGGCGCTGGCCAGCTGGCTGCTGTTCAAGACCCGCTTCGGTAACTGGATTTTCGCCGTCGGTGGCGACGCCGACGCCGCCCGCGCCGTGGGCGTCCCCGTGCGGCGCGTGAAGATCACCCTGTTCATGTTCGTGGCCTTCTCAGCGTGGTTCGTGGGGATGCATAACCTCTTCGCCTTCGACTCGATCCAGGCCGGGCAGGGCGTGGGTAACGAGTTCCTGTACATCATCGCCGCCGTGATCGGTGGCTGCTCGCTGACGGGTGGCCGGGGAACGGCGATCGGCACGGCCATCGGTGCGCTGATCTTCGGCATGACCAACCAGGGCATCGTCTACGCCGGATGGAACCCCGACTGGTTCAAGTTCTTCCTCGGTGCGATGTTGCTGCTGGCCGTGCTGACCAATAATTCCTTCTCTCGGGTGCAGGGAGGTGCCAAGTGACTCGCAGAAACAAGCGGAAGGACGCGGCGACGGTGACGTCGACCGGGACGGGCGCGGCAGGCGACGTCGTCGCCGATAAGGGCGCCGTTGCCGACGGCGCTGCTGATAAGGACGTCCCCGGCGCCGAGGACGGCGCCACCCCGCCGATCATCGAGATGCGCGGCCTGGAAAAGGCCTACGGCGAGCGCCTGGTGCTCAAGGGCATCGACATGGAGATCCGCCCCGGCACCGTGACCTGCGTGCTGGGAGATAACGGCGCTGGTAAGTCCACGCTGATTAAGGCGCTTTCTGGGCTGCACCAGCCCACCGGCGGCGAGATGCTGATCGACGGGGAGCCAGCGAGGCTGCGCAACCCGAAGGACGCCCTCGACCGGGGGATTGCCACCGTGTATCAGGATCTCGCGGTGGTGGGGCAGATGTCCGTGTGGCGGAACTTCTTCCTGGGCCAGGAGCTCACTGGCGCGCTGGGGCGGCTGAAGGCCGACGAGATGCGCGAGATTACCGCCGAGCAGCTGGAGAAGATGGGCGTGGATCTGCCGGATGTGGAGGTGCCGATCAGCACGCTGTCCGGTGGCCAGCGGCAGGTTGTGGCGATCGCCCGGGCGATCTACTTCGGCGCGCGCGTGCTGATCCTGGACGAGCCGACCGCAGCACTGGGTGTGAAGCAGTCCGGCATGGTGCTGCGCTTCGTGAAGAAGGCCCGGGAGTCCGGGGTGGCGGTCATCTTCATCACCCACAACCCGCACCACGCCTACCTGGTGGGGGATCGCTTCATGATGCTGAACATGGGCGAGCAGGTGATGAACGCTGACTTGGAAGACGTCACACTGGAGGAGCTCACGGTGGAGATGTCCGGCGGCGGGGAGCTGGACGCGCTGAGCCACGAGCTGCGCAGCTAGCGGCGAGGGCTGGCTGCGGGGGGGGG
>NZ_KV823481.1:0-9450 GCF_001815965.1 Corynebacterium sp. HMSC22B11
TTCTTGGCTCCCGCCCCAAGTTGCAACAGCACCACCCGTTCTATCTCGGCATCGATACGCTCCACGGCGTCATTGGACGGTGTAACGCTGTACTCGTTGCCTGATTCCGGTTCTGGCACCTCATCGGCGTTGTTGGCCTGGGCGCGAGCATGGAAGTCAGCAAAGCGCGCTTCGCGTTTAGCGGCAAAGCTGCGCATGTACTCGCCCATGTCGGTGCCGAAAAACGGGTTATCGGTATCCGTTTGGGAAGGCTGGTTGACGAGTTTGGTCAGCTCCCAATCCTGCTTGGCCTGCCCAAACAGCGCCTGGGGTGTCTTATCGCCTTGCTCGCGCATTCCTGCGGACACCAGCAGGTCGCGGGCGTATTCGTCAGACTCACGACGGATAATCTGGCTCACCTGGCCATGCCCGGTCTCGGTATCTCCCGGCTGGGTCTCGGCGATATAGAGGAAGTTGCCCTCACGCCCACGGGTCATAGGAACGTAAACACTGGACTTATCTAGGTTGCCCACACCAGCAACAACGCGGGCCACATCCACGGTCGCGCCTTGGGAACTATGCCCAGTAGCGGCATAGCCCAGCTGGGTGTGTTTATCGAGGTAGTCGCGGTTTAGTGTCACAGTGGCTAAATCATCATCACACCGTCGGGCCGTAATGGAACCGTCTTTCCCGATGGAATCAACGACCCAGCGTTGACCATTGCGGACAACATCGCCGTTGCTGGTCACCAACTTCGCATCGTTGCGACGAGTCAGGATGACATCACCGACACCGGCTGTCAGTCCATCGGACAGACCTAGGCGGTGCTCAGGGTTAATCTCGCCGCGCTCGGCGCGAATCTTCTGCGCCGCAGCATTGAGCGCAGTGACCTGGTCGCGGGTTGCTGCAACCAGCAAGGACTGCTTTCCTGCGGCAGTATCATCACGCCACCCGGCCAACGCATCGTCCATCATTGCCGTAACCGATCCTGCGTGCAGGCGCTTGTTCTGCATGTACCACTCGGCGGCACGAGAAACGTCTGCTTCCTCGCCACCGCGCAGCCACTTCGATGCTTCACGCTCACCCGCATCACGCTGGCGGAACACCTCGCGTAGCTCAACGGCATCAGGCAATTCATGAGACAAGGTAGCCAGCAAGCCAGAACGAGCTTTCACCGCCGAGTATTGTTCTGGGTCTCCCACAAAGACCACGCGCGCGCCGGCAGCAGTGGCAGTCTCCAGCACACGGATCGTATCGGGGTTAGACACCATACCGGCTTCATCAACAACCACAACGGTGTCCCGGTTCCAGCCCAGCTTCACCGCTGTATGCTCCGGTATCAGATCGTCTGTGCCAACAAAAGCACGCGCAATCGTCATGGATTCATCAGCCACATTCTCACCGACCATCACATCCGCCGCCTTGCCGGTGGGAGCTAGACCAATAACATGCTTGCCCGCCATATTCCATGCGTGATGTGCAGATTTAAGTGAAGACGTTTTACCGGCACCAGCCGGTGCGACCACCACAGAAGCCAAATAGTCAGAGCCGACAACCGCGCGCATAGCATCAGCCTGCGCAGGCGAAAGCTCACCCTCAACCGGTTGAATCGACTCGGCGGTAACCCCGCGCTCCACGCGCGCGGTAGCCATATCAACGCCACGTTCAACCTCGTCGACCACCTCGACAGTGGTGTACTTCTGCGAACCTTCACGCTGGGTACTATCCAGCTCGCGGGACTTCTCCGGGGTCACCGACCATGTACCGTGCGCAGCCAACGCAGCATCAACCAGCCCCTCAACCGTAACCGTCATATCCTCCGGGGATATGGCACCGGGGCGGATAAGTTCTGCTACTATCTCGGCTACATCAGCGCGGGTAAACGTGGAGCGTTCTGCGGCAACTTCCGCCAAAATTTGGGACGGTTTCGGCAAGAAATCCTCGGAAGATTCACGCGCATCTGCTTCATTTTTCGGCTCAAGTCCGGCCACAAACTCACGCACCTGCGCGCCGTGTTCAGCACGCGCCCACTCGATTTCCAACTCCTCTAGTGGGGTGTCGGTGTCCTTGGTACGCCGGGTAATTTTCTGCGCGATACGCTCATAGGCCGCACGGGTTTCAAGCCCATTGTCGGCCTGCCACTGGTCGATTTCACGCGCCCTGGTCGAGTACGACGCAATCAATTCTGGGTCATCAAGACCGACAATTTCAGCGCATCCATTGACCACGTCGCCGAACTCCACGCCGAGTTTCTGGCTCAAGATTTCACGCACCGTGGCTTGATACACCATGCCTGCCGCGCGCGCCTCATGGTACAAACTCACCCCATCGAGCGTGCGAACTTTGCCGTCTCGGCATAGCTGTTTATTCGCCAACAACACGTGTGAATGCACGTGCGGGTCGCCCGCACGTGAAGTGCGGTGCTCGTATTTCACGCCCGAAATACCCGCCAACTTTTCAACGACAAGACGTTTTCCGGCCGGCTCTTTTACTTGCTTTCGCGTGTAGCCGGCATGCTCCGACAAGTAATCCAGCGCCTGGGATACTGCCGCCTGGTGGGCCTCATCGACGATGCCACGCACGTCAGAATCTGCACCCATACCCCACAACAAGGAGACAGATTTCGGCGCACAAAAAGTCAGATCGAAGCCTGGAACACTATCCTTTCGCGGAGCATTTCCAAGCCCCGCACCGCTCGGAGCAACCGCCTTATTGAACCAATTCTCAACCGTTTTTCCCGACACAATCGCACCGTTGTCAGTGCCCAAAAATGCCGAAACCTCGGAGAGTTTTTCACCCCGAAGCCACACCGAAGCCGGTTGCTTTCCGTCCTCGGAATAGTACGAATCCGGCCCCCGATTCTCATCAACCGTGGACTGATAATAGGCCACGGAATGTGCACCCATCTTCGCGATAGTCAGCACGCCGCCACCTCCTGTCAATCACCACGGCGACCACCTGGACACCCCATTGGGCAACTTGTTGCAAATATAGCAGGGAGATTTCACAGAGAGATTTCTTCGGCAACTGACTTTTCGTCTTGGAGGGCACCAGAAAGTGTGAAAAGCGTTGGCAGGGGCGCCGCCGGGAACCGGCGGTCGGGGTCGGAGGTCTAAGAGACCGTGGCGTTGATTCTGGATACCGATGACGAGATTTTCATCGCGGCGGACGCCGCGGACATGGCGAAGCAGCTTGTCGGCCTCCTCTACGGCGGGTGAGGCACAGCAGAGCGTCGCTCCCGTGCCGAACGACGCCATCAAGATCATCTCCGGCCCCGCGAAGCTGGACGAGACGAAGGAGTGAGGACCATGTCCGACCAGAACATCAACATCAAGCTCGACCGCGGCGGCCCCGAGAACCACGCCTGGACGGTGCTGGGCACCCTGCTCGCCTGCGGCGCTGTCGGCATGGCCGCCTGGGCGATCTCCAACGCCGGAGCCCTGGACCTGGCTGCGACCGGCCTGTTTTTCTTCTTCATGCAGCTCATCTCGATGATGCTCAAGGCGGGGCTGATCGTCGTCCCGGAGAAGAACCGGAAGGACTTCGGCGAGACGCGCGGCCTGCTCAAGACCGCCTGGCGCGAGTTCCAGGAGTTCCAGGGCCGCTCGCCCATCTGGCGGATGGCGCTGCTGGCGCTCGGCTTCACCGTCGGCTACATGATCTTCCGCTGGGGACTCTCGGTGGCGCTCGGCATCTTCAGCAACGTCTGGATCGCCGGAGCCGCCTCGGCGCTCATCGCGTCCTTCATCGTCGCGCCGCAGCTGTTCACGAACCTGGTCTCGAAGATGAAGACGAAGTCGGGCCTCCAGGTGAAGACGACCACTGGTACGCCCGATGCCGAGAGGGGTGACGTCTGATGACGAAGGCGGCGATCACGACCATCGGCGCAGCACTGCTGGCCGCCGCTGCTCTCGCGCTCAGCGGGTGCAGCTACCCCGGCGACGACGAGGACCGCGCCGCGTTCCATGCCGAAGCGCAGGATCCAGTCCCCTCGGCACCGGCTACCGAGCCTACCGAGCCGGAGACCCCGGCCGAGGAGACCGGCGACGAGAGCACCGAGGAAGGCGGCCAGGGCGAGAAGTCGGGCGCAACCGCGGACCTGGGCGTCGAGGACGGGCATGTCCAGTATCTCCGCGCGATCCAGAACTTCTCGCCCGCGCTTGAGCGCTGGGTGCTCGACGAGGAGGCGGGCGAGGTCACCTACGGGATCGTCAACTGCGCCGGCCAGACGAAGTCCGAGGGCGTCGCCACCCTCGAGCGGGTCGACGGCGGCGATGGAGCAGCGTTCGAGGCGACGTGGATCGGCAAGTCGCCGTTGGAGAACGTCGCGGCGGAATCGATACGCGTCGAGATCACCGAGGACACTTTGAAGAACTTCGCGGACGTTGCGACGTCCAGGACCGACATCGAGGCGAGCAACGTCGCTTCGATGTGCGCCGAGGTCGGCGAGACAGCCGCCGACTTCGTCTTCTGAGAATGACCACAAGAACGCCCCCAGATCTACTCCGGGACCTTCTCCGCGCGAGCAGGGTCGGACGCGACTCGGGAACAATGGTGCCGTGGCAGATTTCGACCTCCTCTGCGCGGCGCTTGTCTCCGCCCCGAAGACACCATCGAAGGTCTCGTCGCGGACGTTCCGAAGCTCCGGCACGACGAAGCCTGATCGTCGTCGTCCCGAGAAGATCTAGGCTCGTCCGGCGCGAAGGGCGATGAGGGCTGCTTCTACGCGGTTGCGCGCTTCAGTCTTCCGCAGGATCGCGGAAACGTGCACCTTGACGGTGCCGGGAGCGAGGTGCAGCGCTTTCGCGATCTCAGCGTTCGTCTCTCCTTGGCTGAGCCGGATCAGAATCTCTCGCTCGCGAGCCGTGAGGCGTTCGAAGCGTTCGACGGCGCTCGCGTACTGGGTGTACGTCGTCGAGACGCCGGAGTCGAGCAGACGCCGGGCGACCGAGGGCGAGAAGAACGCTCCGCGACCGGCGACGGCGTGCACACCGGCGATCAGCTGGCGCGGATCGCCGGACTTGAGGACAAACCCGTCTGCGTCGAGCCGGATGGCCTCGGCGATGTAGTCGTCCTCCCCGAACGTGGTGACGAACAGGCAGGGGAGCGCGCTCCCGTCGGAGCGGAGCCGTTGCAGCGCGTCGAGTCCGCTCATCCCGGGCATCTGGATGTCGAAGAGGGCGACGTCGAGACGGTGCGCGTCGATCTTGCGCAGGGCCTCTGCTCCGTCGGCGGCCTGGGCTACGACCTCGATGGCGGGATCGGTGTCGAGGATCCCGACGATGCCGGTCCTCACGAGGGGGTCGTCGTCGGCGACCAGGACTCTGACCGGGGCCTCGGTCGCTGTCATCGTTGTCCTCCTGCGATGTACTCGGTGCTGGAGACCTCGTCCTGCGCGAAGCAGATCCGGTACACGTCCCCGGCAGCGTCGTCAAAGGTGTTCGCGGTCACGGCGTAGTCGTGGCAGTCGTCCGGTCGGTTCTCGCCCCGCCTGGCCGGCAGCTCGTGGCCGGGCAGGATCCGCTCGGTCTCCGCCCGCGCGTCTCCGACGCTGATGCTTGAGAAGGCCCCTGCCGACAGCAGCGCGCGGTGGTTCTGCACCACCGTCAGCGCCTCGACCGCTGCGAGCCCGACGACGACGATCGCCGCGGTCGAGGCGAGAATCAGTCGCTGGCGGAGCTTCGTTCTGCCGGTCGAGCTCTCATCGACGTCTCTCGTCGCCTCCACAGCGCAATCATCGTGCGTGCTCTGCTCCTGACGGCGAGTCGGGAGGACCGCAGAGAGGACGAACGCACTGTCCGTCTTCTCCGCGGCGAGTTCTCCGCCGTGGGCGCGGAGCTCACTTTCCAAAGTGCTCAGGCCCGTGCCCGCTGTGTGCGCGTCGGCAGGAGTCTCGCCGAGGGCGTTCTCGATCTTCAGACGCAGCTCGGCACCGACGTCGGCAGCGGTGATGTCGATCGGGGTGCCGGGAGCGTGCCTGCTTGCGTTCGTGATCGCTTCTTGTAGGACCCTCGTGACCTGCTCGCCTCCGAAGTCCTGCAGCCGCCTGGGTTCCGGCAGTCCTTGCACGGTGATGCGCGCACCGGCTGCGCGGGCCCGGGCCAGCAGTGCATCGACAGATGCTGCGCCCATTGGCAGCACGGGAGCGCCGGATCTGAGGTCGGAGACGGAGTCCCCCAGGCGTTCGACCGCGTGGGCGAGGTCGTTGCGGGCGTGTAAGAGCGAGGTGCGGGCGCTCTCGGGCAGTGCCGGGTCGATCTCGAGCCGTCCGAGATTGAGCGCGACGAGGCTCAACGAGTGGCCGAGGTCGTCGTGCAGCGACTGCGCGAGGGCGAGCCGGTCGGCGGTGGCGCGCTCCTTGAGCTCGGCCAGGCGCTGGACCTGCCGCAGCTCTCGCTCGCGGTCTGCCCTCCGCCCGAGGACGATGTACTGGCGCACGGCGAGACCGATCAGCCAGGGCACACCAGCGCGCATGAGCGCCGGGGGAAACTCCTCCGCGACGTAGAGCCAGTGCCCGTCGAGCCACGTGGCCCGGGCCATGCTCACGACGACCAGCACTGCCAGTCCTCCCAGGCCCGCGCGCGGACCCCTGGACCAGAGCCCGATTGCGATCGCGGCGATGCCGGTGAGCAGGGCCATGAAGAGGCCCGGCTCCGGCGCGGAGGCCAGCACCCCGAAACCGATCGCCGTTAGCGCGTCGACGCTCCGGCGCGCAGACAGACGATCAATTAGGGTCATGCGCTCCATTCTACCGGGGACCGTGGGCTCGCCGCCTCCCTCGATCGGGCGTGCGCAGCACCTCGCCGGTATGACCGTGGGCATAGACGAGTCGCCCCGCATGGCAGATTCTGAGGCCGAACCGCGTCCATAGCGTGGATTTCATGACTCACGAAACTTCGACGCGCACGCTTTCGACGTCGCGCAGATCCTCGTCCCGCCCCGTGCCGTGGCCCGCGCTGTTGATTGCCGTCGCAGCTCTTGCTGCCCTCGCTCTCGCGACGTATCCGGTGCGTGAGCGCCTCTTCACCGCTGTCGCCGGTCTCGCCGAGGGCTCGGCACTGGCCTCGGCGGTGGGATCCGTGGCCGAATTCGGTCTGCTTGCCCTCGTGGCGACCGCCGGCGTCCTCGCTCTCTGGTGCTGGCTGCGCGAGCGCCGGCGGTTCTGGCTCCTGGCGCTGGCTGGACTCGGCGTGATCACGGCCTACGGATTGAGCGAGGCCGTCAAGCTGCTGGTCGAGGAGCCGCGGCCCTGCAGCGTCGTCGACACTGCCACTGTGCTCAGCTGCCCCGGGAGCGGGGACTGGTCGTGGCCGTCGAATCACGCCGTCCTGGCCGCTGCCTTCGCCACCGCCTGCATCCTCGTCGTCCCCCGCCTCGCCTGGTTCGCGTTGCCTCTCGCGCTGGCGATCGCCGCCTCTCGAGTGGCCGCCGGAGTCCACTACGTCCACGACGTGCTCTCCGGTCTCGCGCTCGGTGCCCTCGTCGTCGCGGCCGTCGTCGCCGCGGCGTCGCCGGTGCTGGACCGGCGTCTGACTGGCGGACGGGACGGCCATCCGGATTCGGCCAGCCGGTCCCAGGGCGGGCGCGCATGATCGAGGTCGACCGTCTCTCGAAGCGCTACGGCCAGGTGACCGTTGTTGAAGGATTGAGCTTCACGGTCCCCGACGGATCCATCACCGGGTTCCTAGGCCCGAACGGAGCCGGCAAGTCCACGACCATGCGATGCCTCCTCGGGCTCCACAAGCCCACCACCGGAACCGTGCTCATCGACGGGCTCCCGCTGACCGCCCAGACGAGGCCGGCCGAGGTCGTCGGAGCCGTCCTCGACGCCTCCTGGTTCCACCCCGGCCGGACCGGACTGGCGCACCTGACGACCATCGCTGCTTCTGCCGGCCTACCCGACCGCCGCGCCTGGGAGGTACTCGAGGCCGTCGCGTTGACCCAGGCAGCTCATCGCAGGATCGGCGGCTACTCGCTCGGGATGAAGCAGCGCCTGGGGCTCGCGGCCGCCCTGCTGGGCAGACCGCGCAACATCGTCCTCGACGAGCCGATGAATGGCCTCGACCCGCAGGGGATGGAGTGGATGCGCGCCTTCCTGCGCGATGCCGCCGCGAGCGGCCACGCCGTCCTTGTCTCCTCCCACCTGCTCGGCGAGATGGAGACCCTCGCCGACCGCCTCGTCGTCATCGACAACGGCCGCTTGCTCGGCCAGTGGGACGTCGCCGATCTTCTGCACGCGCGCAGCCGCCAAGCGCTCCTCCGCACCGACGACGACGAACGCGTCGAGCAGGCTCTGCGCGGACTGCGGGTCCCCGTAACCGCACTGCCCGAGGGACTCTGCGTGACATTCGACGAGACGGTCCCCGACGCGCTCACGCTCTCGCGGACCTGCCGAGACCTCGACGTGCTCATCACTGCCCTGACGGACAAGCCGATCCGGCTGGAAGAGGAATTCCTCCGCCTCACCGACCGATCATCCGAAGCCGAACATGGCAAAGAAAGGCCCGAGCGATGACACGAGCATTGACAGCTGAGGTGCGCCGACTGCTCACCGTGCGCTCCACAGGCATCTTCGCTGCGCTGCTGATCGGCTGCTGCGTCGGCCCCATCGTCCTGATGGGCATCGTCTACGACCCGGCCTATCGAGGGCCGATCGACGCCGGTGATCTGGGCAAGTGCGTGAGCATCTTCCATGTGCTGGCCATCGTGTTCGCCGGCACACACACCGCGACCGAGATCAATGCGGGGTCGACGGCGCTGTCCTTCCTCACGCAGAAGAGTCGATGGGCCTCGTTGGTGGCACAGGCAGCGGTCCAGTGGGCGTTCCTCGCATTCGCGTACGTCGTCGGCATCGGCCTCGCGCTCGTCGCGGCGACGTTCTATCCCGACGGGCTGGCCATGTCGCCGCGAGGGTGGGCCTACCTCGCGGCCTACCTCCTCGTCGTTCTCCTGTGGGCGACGATGGCGACGGCGCTTGCCGTCCTCACGCGCTCCGTCGCGGTGTCCGTCGCCGCGCCGATCACGTGGATGCTCCTGATCGAACAGCTCGCGTCCATGGTCCCGATGCTCGAGGCGATCACGCCGTGGCTGCCGTTCAACGCCAGCCACATGCTCCTCGCCCAGGCACTTGGAGAGGCCCCTGCAGGCATGTCCGTGTGGCCTCCTGCCGTCGCGCTTCTCGTACCGGCACTCGGCCTGGCGGGCGCGGGGCTATGTGCCCATGTCCGACGGGACTCGGCGTGATGGGCAGGCCTGCGCCTCGCATCCGCCGCCCAAGACGGTTCGTGGCGTCGCAGGGCTGGGGCTGACTCACACCGCCGTTCAACAAACGGTCGTTGATGTGAACAGTGGTCCGGAGGAGCCGATCGCGAGCATTTCGCCGAGTGGGTGTTCACAAACCCGTTCAACTACATCTAGACTAGACAGAGGCAGTTGAAGGTGCTGTTGCAACTTGGGGCGGGAGCCAAGAAA
>NZ_KV823482.1:0-50768 GCF_001815965.1 Corynebacterium sp. HMSC22B11
TCCCCATTATCGGGGACACTCACAAGGTAACGGGAACTCCCCCGGACCGGCCCCTAGTAGGAGACGGTGATGAACTGGGTTTCGAGGTACTCCTCGATGCCCTCGAAGCCGCCCTCGCGGCCGATGCCGGACTGCTTCACCCCACCGAATGGCGCGGCTGGGTCGGAGAGCAGGCCCTTGTTGACGGCCACCATGCCGACCTCCATCTTCTCGGCGAAGGCCATCGTCTCCTGTAGCTTCTCGCCGACCACGTAGCCGGCCAGGCCGAAGTTCGTGGCATTGGCGTTGGCCAGGGCCTCGTCCTCATCGGCGAAGGTCTGGATGGTCATGACGGGTCCGAAGATCTCCTGGTTGGCGATCTCGAAGTCCTGGGTGACCCCGGAGAGGACGGTCGGGGCGTACCAGAAGCCGTTGGTGTCCAGCTCACCGGTGGTCTTGAGCTCCGGGTGCTTCGCCAGGGAGTCCTCGGTCAGCGTGAAGCCGCCGATCTCCACCTTCGCGCCCTGCTCGACGGCCTTTTCGACCATGTCTGCGACCTTGTCGCGCTGCTCCGCGCTGACCATTGGGCCTGCGGTGGCGCCACTATCGGTTCCCGCGCCGAGCACGAATTCGCCGATCCGCTTGGTGACCGCTGCGGTGAACTCCTCGGCGAGCGACTCGTGCACCAGGATGCGGTTGGCGGCGATGCAGACCTGCCCTGCGCCTCGCATCTTCGCGTCGATGGCGGCGTTCACGGCCTTGTCCATGTCCGCGTGCTCGAGGACGACGAGCGGGGCGTTGCCTCCCAGCTCCAGGGAGGTGCGGATGGTGCCCTCGGCGGCATTCGCCGCGAGCGCCTGGCCCACCTCGGTGGAACCGGTGAAGGTGAACTTGCGCAGGCGGTCGTCGTCCAAAATGGCGGAGACATTCGACGCGGTACTGGTCGGCAGCACCTGGAACACCCCATCCGGCAGGCCCGCCTGGCGGGAAAGCTCGGCCAGGTAGAGCGCGGTCAGCGGGGTCATCTGCGCGGGCTTGACGATCATAGTGCAGCCCGCGGCCAGCGCTGGGGCGAGCTTGCGGGTGATCATCGCCAGCGGGAAGTTCCACGGAGTCACAGCCAGAACCGGGCCGACCGGCTTCGGGTGGGTAATGATGCGACTGCCACCGTCCGGGGACACACGGTACTCCCCCGCGATCGCCTCAGCGCGGGAGGCGTACCAGCGGAAGAATCCCCCACCGTAGCCGACTTCGCCCTGGCTGTCCTTCAACGCGCGGCCGAGCTCCAGGGACTGCAGGTAGGCCAGGTCATCAGCATGATCCTGCACCAGCTGATACAGAGAGCGCAGCAGGTCGGCGCGCTCCTGCGGGCTGGTGTTCTCCCATTCGGGCTGCGCCTTCGCGGCGTGGTCCATCGCCTCGCGGGCATCACCTTCCGTTGCGGACGCCACCCGCACGAACTCCTGGCCGGTCGCGGCGTCGGTAACCCCGAGGGTCTCCCCGTCCGCGCCGTGGCGCCACTGGCCGTTGATAAACAGCCCCGTCGGGACGGTGATCTCCCGCGGGCCGGCGGTGACGGTGGTGAAGAACTCTGAATCGGAGGTGTTCTGTGCTGTGTTGTTTTCTGCCGAAGTAGCCATACCCCCACTGTGCCACTGGGCGTCACCGCCGGCCACCGGGCGTCACCGCCGGCCACTGGCAGCAAACCCCGGCCACTGAGCGTTGCCGCCGGCCACCGGTAGCTATGTCACGGGGCACGCTGTGGCACTACCGTGCGACCGCCACCGAGACGACTAGGCTGGGTGAAGATACGTCCAAGACTTCACCGGCGACGCACCTCCCGAGGAGAACTCAAGCAGTGAGCATCCCACCCAACCCACAGCGGGTGACCAGCACCGCACCGTGGCAGGAACTCCAGGACTATAAGGAGAGCTTCGTCGGCACCACGCTCAGGGAAATCTTCGACCAGGAGGCCACCCGCGTCGAGGACATGACCATCCAGGCAGGTCCCCTGCACATCGACCTGTCGAAGAACCTCGCTGACGCGCGCGTCATGGAGCTGCTGGTTCAGCTGGGCGAAGCGATGGGCCTGCCGGAGTACCGCGACGCGATGATGGCCGGGGCCACAGTCAACACCACCGAGAACCGTGCCGCCCTGCACACCGCGCTGCGCGTCCCGGTGGACCAGGACTTCCAGATCGACGGGGTGGACGTCGCCGCGGACGTCCACGAGGTCCTAGGTCGGATGCGGGACTTCTGCCGTGACCTGCGCAGCGGCCGGTGGCTGGGCGTGACTGGGCGGACCATCAAGCAGGTCGTCAACATCGGCATCGGAGGCTCCGACCTGGGCCCCTCCATGGCGGCGGCCGCGCTGCGCCCCTACCGAACCGCGGGCATCGAGCCCTACTTCGTCTCCAACCTGGACCCGGCGGACCTCAGCGCCACACTGGACGCACTCGACCCGGAGTCCTGCCTCTTCGTCATCAGCTCGAAGACCTTCAGCACCCAGGAGACCCTGGTCAATGCGCGCGCAGCGAAGCAATGGCTCCTCACCGAGCTGGAGCGCCGCGGCGTGCCGGCGGGGACGAGCGCGGAGCGGCAGCCCATCATCGAAAAGCACTTCGTCGCCGTGTCCACCAACCGCGAGGCCGTCACGGAGTTCGGCATCGACCCGGCGAACATGTTCGGCTTCTGGGATTGGGTGGGCGGTCGCTACTCGGTGGATTCCGCCATCGGGCTCACGCTCATGGCTGCGATCGGCCCGCAGGACTTCGACGAGTTCCTGGCCGGGCTGCACGACGTGGACGAGCACTTCCGCACCGCGCCGCTGCATGCGAACGCGCCAGCCCTGATGGGTCTGCTGAGCGTGTGGTACCGCGACTTTCTGGACTCCCAGTCCCACGCGGTGATGCCCTATAGCGAGGACCTCCGCGAATTCCCGGACTACCTGCAGCAGCTGACCATGGAGTCGCTGGGCAAGTCCGTACGCCTGGATGGATCCAAGGTCGGAGTCCCCACGGGCCCGGTCTACTGGGGCGCGCCCGGGACGAATGGCCAGCACGCGTTCTTCCAGCTGCTCCACCAAGGCACGCAGCTCATCCCCTCGGACTTTATCGGCTTCTGCAACCCCCACGGCGAGGTCACCGCCCAACCCGAGGGCACGAAGATGCACGACATGCTGATGGCAAACTTCTTCGCCCAGACCAGGGTGCTGGCCTTCGGTCGCACCGCTGAAGAGCTGCGCGCCGCAGGCACCCCCGAGGAGCTGATCCCCCACAAGGAGATGCCGGGCAACCAGCCCAGCACCACCATCCTGGCGGACATGCTGACCCCGCGTTCCCTGGGCGGGCTGATCGCACTCTACGAGCACATCACCTTCGTGCAATCGGTGATCTGGGGCATCAATGCCTTCGACCAGTGGGGCGTAGAGTTCGGAAAACTCCAGGCCAGCGACCTACTCCCGGCAGTGCGGGGCACCGCTGACGTGGCAGCCGGGGACGGCTCCACCGACGCGCTGATTAGCTTTTACCGGCAGCACCGCAACGAGGGTTAGACTCAATAAACACCATCGGCGCAATGACCTGCGCCGACCGATACTGGAAAGAACCGCCTGCTCATGGACGTTGTGATTCGGCAGACCCCGAAAGAAGTCGCGCAACTCGCGGCCACCATCATGGCCCGGTACGTCTCCGAGGGGAAGAACATCGGGCTGGCCACCGGCTCCACCCCGCTGCTGACCTACCGGGAGCTCATCGCCAAGCACCGCGAGGGCCTGAGCTTCGCGAACACCACGGCCTTCCTGCTGGACGAATACGTGGGCCTGCCGGAGGATCACGAGCAGTCCTATCACTACACGATCTATAACGAGTTCACGCAGTACGTGGACTTCGCCGACGGCGCGGTGCACACCCCGGATGGGATGAACCCGCGCACCGATGAGGCAGGCCGAGAGTACGAGGCGGCCATCGAGGCCTCCGGGGGCATCGACATCCAGCTTCTCGGCGTGGGAACCAACGGGCATGTGGGGTTCAACGAGCCCGGCAGCTCCTTCGACTCCCTGACCCGTCTGAAGACGCTGCACCCGCAGACACGGCGGGATAACGCCCGCTTCTTCGGTTCGCTCGAGGAGGTGCCGATCCACGTGATCACGCAGGGCCTGGGCACGATCCGCCGCGCCGGGCACCTGTTGCTGCTGGCCACGGGGGAAAACAAGGCCGATGCGGTGGCTCGCCTGGTGGAGGGGCCGGTGTCCGCGATGATGCCGGCCTCCGTGCTTCAGCTGCACCGCCACGCGACGGTCATCGTTGACGAGGCAGCGGCCTCCCAGCTGCAGGAAACCGAGTTTTACCGTTTCGTGGATGCCAACCGCCCGGAGTGGCAGGCATACTGACCCCACTTTGGGGGTAAAACGGCAATTTTATCAACGGGGGCACCCGGGGCATCGGGTGCCCCCGTTGGCATTTTTTCTCCTTTAATTCTTCAAAGCGCGCGACAAGCACTCCGAAAAAGGGATAAATATAGACCCAATGTTTTTCGGGTCGCTTGTGAGAATCACCACTTACTCGCACTGGACGATCACAACGCCACCTCTACGTTGCGATCAGTGCCCGGAACTTTCATCCCCCAGAAGACTGCACAGGAGACAAAGTGCGTATCGGTATTCCGGTTGAGCCGGGTGAGAACCAGCCGCTGGTGGCAGCCACACCAGACACGGTCGGCAAGCTCATCAAGCTCGGCTATGACGTTGAAGTACAGGCAGGTGCCGGCGAAGACGCCGCCTACCCTGACGCCCTCTACCGCGAGGCCGGCGCGAGCATCGTAGGCGAGGAGGTCTGGGAGGCGGACATCGTCACGACGCTCGACACCCCACCCAAGGCCAAGCGCGACCTCATGCGCTCCGGGGCAACCCTGATCTGTCGCATGGCTCCCGGCCGCAACGAAGAGCTCATCAACGAGCTCGCCAACCGTGGCATCACCGGGCTCGCGATGGACGCTGTGCCGCGTATTTCCCGCGCACAGTCCATGGACGTGCTCTCCTCCATGGCGAACATCGCCGGCTACCGCGCGGTCATCGAGGCCGCCAACGCATTCGGTCGACTGTTCACCGGACAGGTCACCGCCGCAGGTAAGGTGCCGCCGGCAAAGGTCTACGTCATCGGCGCTGGTGTCGCTGGTCTGGCCGCGATCGGTACCGCCAACTCCATGGGCGCGATCGTCAAGGCCACCGACCTGCGCGTCGAGGCTGGCGAGCAGGTCGAGTCCATGGGTGCGGAGTTTGTCGCCATCCAGGAGGAGACTGAGAAGTCCGAGGACGGCTACGCCAAGGAGATGACCCAGGACCAGGCGGAACTCGCTGCGAAGATCTACTCCCAGCAGTCCGCCGAGGCCGACATCGTCATCACCACCGCAAACATCCCGGGCCGCACCTCCCCGGTGCTGCTCACCGAAGAGGATGTCGCCAACATGCGTCCGGGCAGCGTCGTCGTCGACCTGGCGGCAGCCAACGGCGGTAACTGCGCCCTGACGAAGCCGGGCGAGGTTTTCGTCACCGACAACGGCGTGACCATCATCGGCTACACCGACCTGGCAGGTCGCCTGCCGGGCCAGGCCTCCCAGTTGTTCGGCCAGAACATCGTCAACCTGTTCAAGCTGATCACCCCGGAGAAGGACGGCCAGCGCGTGCTGGATCTGGATGACGAGATCATCCGTACCATCACCGTCACCCTCAACGACGGCCAGGAGACCTCCATCCTCTGGCCGCCACCACCGGTGAGCGTGTCCGTCGCCCCGCAGCAGCCCGCGCAGGAAGCGCAGGCCGCCGAGGAGCCGGAGAAGCAAGCCTTCATGGGCGGCCCGTTCGCCAAGATCGGCCTGGCCATCGCCATCCTGCTGGGTGCAGCGATCGTGCTTGTCAGCCCGCTGGGCATGAGCGGCAACTTTGTCGTCCTGACCCTGGCCATCGTGCTGGGCTTCTACGTGATCTCCGCGGTCACCCCAACCCTGCACACCCCGTTGATGTCCGAGACGAATGCGATTTCAGGAATCGTCCTGGTCGGCGCGATCTTGCAGATCAACAACCCGAATATCATCGTTACGGTCCTCGCGTTCCTGGCAATCGTCGTGTCCTCCGTCAACGTGTTCGGTGGCTTTGCCATCACAGACCGCATGCTCGGCATGTTCGTTAAGGAGGATGCATAAACCATGACTGCCACTCTGATCCTTTCGCAGGCAGCGACCGGCGAGAACGCCACGCTGCTGGACTGGCTGGCCCGGATCTCGAACCTGGCCTACATCGTGGCCGCCGTGCTCTTCCTCATGGCACTGGCCGGCCTGTCCAAGCCAGAGACCGCGAAGCGCGGTAACACGCTGGGCATGAGCGGTATGGCTGTCGCCATCGCCGTGGCCATCTTCCAGGCCGTGGTGCACTCCACCACCGACTCCGACGCACTGGACCCGGTCATCACCGTCGTCCTCATCGCCCTGGCTATGAGCCTCGGTGCCACCTACGGCATCAAGCGCGCGCACTCCGTCGAGATGACTGGCCTGCCGCAGCTGATCGCCCTGTTCAACGGCCTGGTCGGCCTGGGCGCGGTCTTCATCGGCTACAACTCCTTCGTCTCCGAGTCCGCCGACTCGATGGGCGCTGCTGCCTACAACTTCCACCTGGGTGAGGTCTTCCTGGGCATCTTCATCGGTGCCGTGACCTTCACCGGCTCGATCCTGGCTGGTCTGAAGCTCTCCGGCAAGGTCAAGGGCGCTCCGCTGCTGCTGCCGGCCCGTAACCTGCTGAACGTCGCCATCCTGGTGGTCAGCCTCGTGCTCATGGTCGTGTTCATCGTCGCTGGCGAGGGCACCACCGCCTGGATCGCGGTTGGCATCATGACCGCCCTGGCGCTGTTCATGGGCTGGCACCTGGTCGCCGCGATCGGCGGTGGCGACATGCCGGTCGTCGTGTCCATCATGAACTCCTACTCCGGCTGGGCAGCTGCCTTCACCGGTCTGATGCTGCAGAACCCGCTGCTGATCATCACCGGTGCGCTGGTCGGTTCCTCCGGTGCGTTCCTCTCCTACGTGATGTGCCAGGCGATGAACCGCTCCTTCCTGAACGTCCTGCTGGGCGGCTTCGGCACCGACGGTGGCGCGGTCGCGGAGGGTGTCGACGGCACCCACACCGAGATCGACACCGACGAGGCTGTCGCGATGCTCAAGGATGCGAAGAACATCATGATCACCCCGGGTTACGGCATGGCCGTCTCCCAGGCGCAGTACACGGTCGCCGAGCTGACCCGCAAGCTGCGTGACCAGGGCAAGACCGTCCAGTTCGGTATCCACCCGGTCGCCGGCCGCCTGCCGGGCCACATGAACGTCCTGCTGGCCGAGGCCAAGGTCCCTTATGACATCGTCATGGACATGGAGGAGATCAACGACGACTTCGACGAGGTCGACGTCGTCCTGGTCATCGGCGCGAACGATACGGTCAACCCGAGCGCCGAGATGCCGGGCTCCCCGATCGCCGGCATGCCGGTGCTGAAGGTGTGGGAGGCTGAGCGCGTGATCGTGCTGAAGCGTTCCATGGGTGCCGGTTACTCCGGTGCGCAGAACCCGCTGTTCTTCAACGAGAACACCGACATGCTGCTCGGCGATGCGAAGGCATCCATCGAGAAGCTGGCCGCAGGGATCAGCAACTAAGCCCCGAACCCTTGCTGCAACCGCGCCACCCACCCGGGTGGTGCAGTCGAGAAAATCCCCGTCAACGCGAGAAGCGAACTGCTCCCCATTAGTTGGACTGAGAAATCAGTTACCGACTAGTGGGGAGCAGTTCAAAGCGTTGGCGGGGATTTTGACGTCCTAAAAAGGAAAACGCACCGGTGCCGAGGGGTGGTGGATACCACTCCCCCGGTCGGGATGGGTTCTAGAAGAGGCCCTCGTTCTTCTTGCCGGTATCGGTGACCGTGTGCTCGCGGGAGTCGACCTGCTCGTCATTAGAGGTGGCGGTGTCCTCCTTGTGGCGGCCGGTCTGGGTGACCTCAAGGTAGTTGTAGAGGCGGCCTTCCTTGGTCTTGCCGTCACCGAAGTCCAGGGCGGCGACGGTCGCAGTGTCGCCGGCGTTGATCGGGTTGGAGAGGGTGACGGTAAAGCTTCGGGTGGAGGTCTCCGGATCGAAGCCCTCATCGAAGATGTGCGCGCCGTTCATGCCGCGCGGGGTGATCAGGCGGTCGACGCCCTCCGGCCCCTTGTCGGTCTTCACGTCGATGCGGAAGGTCGTCAGCGGATAGTCCTGGTAGTAGCGCTGGCTGCCCACGTTCTTCACTTTCAGGACGACGGTGCCGGCGAAGCCCTTGGCCTTGGCGCCGGAGGTCTGGAAGTACGGCTCGAGGTCGTACTCGGCCTGGGTGGACGCAGCTGTGTGGGAGAAGTCCGGGTCGATTTCTTCCTGCGCGGTGGCGGTACCAACTGCACCGCCAATTCCGCTGAGTGCAGCGACGGTGGCCAGGCCCGCGGTGGCCAGGCGGAGGGAGTTTTTGGTTTTCTGCATTAGGCTTCCTCTTCCTCGAGCGTGGTGGTTTCGGACTTGGCGGCGATCTCTTCAGCCTGGGCTGCCTTTTCTGGCTCCGCTTCCTTGGTCACGGCCTCTGGGGACTCGCCCTGGGTCGGCTGCGCGTCCTCCTGGACCTCCACCGGCTCGCCTTGTGGCTCGGTGCCCTCCTCTACCTTCGCGCCCTCGGCGGCGCCGGCCGGGTTCTCGTAGAGCTTCACGTTGACCTGGTTCTTGATCGGGGTGAGGGCGGTCCAGCTGCGCGGGGTGGACCAGGTGCCGTTCGGCTTGCAGTACTGCTGGGTGCCGGTCATGGTGATGGTGCGGAAGCCGTAGGTGGCCTCGCCGGTCTTTCCTGCTGGCACGTCGTATGGGCCGATGCTCTGGCCGACCTCCCAGCTCAGCGAGTAGGAGGCTTCGAAGCCCAGAGTCTTGGCCAGGGAGTAGGTGATGCCGGTGGAGACGTTGCCCTTGTCCCCGCTGGCGCCACCGCCGAGGTTGGCGGTGGTGGTGGAGGTCCGGTCTCCCTTAACGGAGAGCTGGATGGACTGGGACTTAGACAGGTCCTGGGTCAGCGGGATGGTGTCGGCGGTTCCGTTGGTCGCAGAGATCGTGCCGGCCGGGGTGAAATTATCCTTGACCTTGTAGACGACGGTGCGGAAGTCCTCGCCAGAGTTGCACACTGGGCGCGGATTGAGGATGTTGGCCTTGATGTGGTCGCTACCGTGGTAGGTGTTGACGATCGGCAGGTCAACGTTGGTTTTCGGGGTTTCCGGGTAGTGATCGTTCAGGGTGTCTGCCTGGGCCTGGCCGGCGAAGCCGGTGGCCACGAGGCCGAGGGTTGCTACCGCGGCGGCGCACTTACCGGCCGTCGAGGTTTTGCGGGTGAACACGAAAGAATTCTCCTCCTCGGTTTGAAGCTGACTGAGTGACGCTGACTCGGCGTGAGCGACATCGATAGAATTAACACTTTCGAACACCCGCTTGGTTAATGGAGTAAAACCTAAAAGTTAACTGGAGATCACTCCTGAAAAAGCCCTTAGAGCGCACCACGAACCCCTGGCGCCCACCCTGCCGGAACGTTCGCGCACTTCAGCTTTACAGCTCATATGCACATGCCGATATCAATGAAATCATTCAACAGTCGTCGAACACATGCGTGACATAACACCTTCACAGAAGCATTGAATGCCCCAGTATCGCGTCGCGCAGTACTGAATCGTTCAGATAAAAATTCGCTGAAAATCTTTCCTAAACCGCGAAAACAGCCTGCTCTACCCCAACCTGGGGGAGATGACAGGAATGGAAGACTAAGCCTGCCCGCCCGGCTGGCAGTGCGGGCACCACCAGATGATGCGTTCCAGCTCCCCGGCGTCCAGTTCCGGGTCCCCGCCCGCGAAACACCCACCAAGGATCGACTGTTCGATCGTTTCCCCACAGCGGCGGCAGGGCTTCGCCGCGCGACCGAAGACGAAGGTGCCCATCCCAGGGCGCCGGTCTCCGGTGAACACCCTGTGTGGCTCCAGTCGGTTCTCCCACATCACCCGGCGCGCCAGGTCCAGCGCTTGGGCCACCTTCTGCTGCCCCGCCTGGCCAACGGGCACGGCGGGGTGCAGGCCGATGAGGAACATGACCTCGGCGCGGTACTCATTGCCGATACCGGCGACGTTGCGCTGGTCCAGCAGCGCGGCGCCCAGGCTCCGCTCGGGACGGCGCAGGATCCGCCGCAGGGCCTCGTCTCGCCCCGGCCGCCCGGTGTCCCGGAATTCTTCGCTGGCCCAGCCGGGGTCCAGGATGTCCGGCCCCAGGTGCTGAACCACGGTGGCGTAGTCGCGGGCCGGAAACAGGCGCACGAAGCCCAGCTCGTGGCCGACGACCTCGATGGGTGGCCCGCCTGGGTGCTGGGGGCTTAGGCGCAGCACGACCCGGGCGGTGTAGCCCGGGCGGCGCCACCGGCTGCCCGCGGCGTGGATGGCCCACACACCCTCCATCTTCAGGTGAGTGTGCAGAATCCGCTCCCCAGCCTGAATGAACAGGTGCTTACCATAGGGCCAGACCGCCCGGACCCGCTCGCCGGTGATGGAAGCCGTGGCCAGCGCGGGCACCCGGAAGTCGCTGTGCAGCACTTCGCGGCCAGGCATCCACTTCAGCCTATTGGCCAGCTGCAGGACGGAATCTCCCTCGGGCATTGCCCGCCTCCTTTCGGCTCTTCTTGATCTCACCTGAGCTCGGCCCTGGTTGCCGAGCTGCCACATCTAATTGCCGGAGTACCGCCCCTGTGGTGGGCAGTGCGCTGGCGCGCTACGTCGCACGGCCTCAGCCACGGATGCTCAGGCCCTTCGGGGTGAGCCGCGCCCCGGCGGCAATCCACCCTTGGGTAGGCAGGTCCATCACGGATGCGCCATTGATCCTGTCAATCGTGACCGGGGAGAGCCGCCCGGCGCGAATCGTGCTGCTCAGCGCGGCGATGATGGCGTCAATCGTCGGCTGGCTGATGGCCCCCGGCGGGGTGTCATCGGCCATGCTTGGCGCGTCGAAGGCGGTGAGCGTCCTGCCACCCCGGGTGAAGTGCGCGACCAAGCGGCCACGGTCCACCACCACGAAGGCCCCCGCGCCTCGGGTCAGCCGGGCGGGTTCGTCGTCGAGACTGGGCCACGGCAGGGCCGCGCCGTAAGGGTTTGCCACATCCCCGGCGGCCAGCAGCACCGGCCCGGCTGCGACCCCGCTGGCACCCGCAACATGATCCCCAGCCGCTCCGTGGTCCTCTAGCTGCCGCAGCTGCCGGATCACCGCGTGCGGCGCGAACTGCGCCCCGCCGAGCCCCTCGATGACGTATCCGCGCAGCACCGCGCCTGAATCTTCCCAGGCGCTCAAGGTCCGGTAGGCCTCCGCGAAACCACCGGCGTGGTGCTCCGCCATCACGGCCCCGCGGGTAACCACGCCATAACGGTCGATCCACGCCTCGCTGCGGGCCAGGGCACGCTCCGCGTCGGTCACGTCGATCTCCAGCAGCGGGGCGAGTGCCGCCCAGCGCCCCGGCACCGACTGGTGCGCGTTCATCGCCTGGCGCCGCTGCCGGATCCGGTCCATCGACTCATTGCCGGCCATCTGCGCAAAGCTGCTGCGCCCCATCCGCAGCCGCCGCGCCGATCCCCTCCCGCGGTTGCGGCGGGGTGCCCGGTGGGCGGTGGCACCACCTTGTTTTCCGGACGTCAACCTCGCCCGGAGCGCGGCGAAACCATCGGGAGCGATAAGTCCAACGTCGAAGAGCTCCCACAGTGCGTCGTCGACCTCTTGATAGGCCGCGCCGGTGGCCCGGGTGAGTTCAGCGGCGAGGAAGGCCCCGCCCCCGGCCATGTGCTCCAGCAGCTGGGTGGCGACCATCGAGAGCTGCGAGGCTTCCACTGGCTCGTCGATGAGCAGCGGCGCGATATCTGCGGGCAGGAGGCTGACGAGGGCGTCGTTGCTTCCGGCGGTTCCGGCCCCGCGCAGGATGATCTCCCCGGTGGCCAGCAGGTCGTCGAGATCGCCCGGTTGATAGTCCGGGATCCGGCTGGGCAGCACCAGGGTCTCCCAGGCGCTGGTGGGCAGCGCGACCCCGGCGAGCTGCTCGATGACCTCGCCGAGCTCCTCCCGCTCCGAGCTGCCCACCCCATGCCAGTCCACGAGGAACTCCGCGTAGGTCTGTGGGCTGACTGGTTCCACGGCCCCGCGGGCGGCGGCCAGCGTGGCCGAGCGAAGGCGGCGCAGCATGCCGGTGTCGATATACTCCGTGACCTGCTCGGTAGCGCCCTCATCGCCGCCTGCTGTGAAGTGGCCGGATTCCAGGCGACGCTGCCCGACCCAGCGCTTCAACAGGGATTCGGCGGTGGCCGCACCCAGCCCGAATTCCGCAGCCACGCGGGCAGGGGTCACCGGCCCTTGGTGCCGCATGAAGCGCAGCACCAGCTGGTCGATGGCGTCATCCACCTGCTCAGGATCGGCGGGCACGCCGGGTGGGACGGGAACGCCGAGTCCGTCGCGGAGCACCGGCATGTCCTCCACCACCGCCCAGCGGCTGGCCCCGCCGAAGGTCACCTCGGCGATGCGCTGGGGGATAAGCTCCACCAGCTCCGCTAGAACGGCCTCCCGGTTCTCCGGCACCAGGCGGTCGCCGACCTGCTCCCGGGTCAGGGGCCCCAGGGCCCGGATCATGTCGATGGCCTGCTCAGCGGTGCCGGCCTGGCGGCCATCGGCCAGCCATTGCGCGGCCGACACCACCCGCTCGATCGCCGCGGGGTCCAGCTGCAGGCCTCCGCCGCTCTTACCCAGCAGCTTGGCCAGCAGCGCGGGGTCCACTGCCAGCGCGGCGGCCCGCTCGGCGGAATCGCCTTCGTACATGAACGCGCTGGTGTAGGTGAACAGCAGAGACTCGGCGAAAGCGCTCGGCCCCTCGGTGGTGACCTCCGCGACCCGCACGCCTGAGCTGCCACCCCGTAGCCCAAGCTTCTTCAGCAATTCGGTGAGCGCATCCAGCTGGTAGACATCATGGAGGCATTCGCGCATGCTCTCCACCATGATCGGGAACTCCGGGTGCTCCCGGGCCACGTCCAGCAGCTGGGAGGCCCGCTGCCGCTGCTGCCACAGCGGCTGCCGCTTGCCCGGGTTGCGCCGCGGCAGCAGCAAGGCCCGAGCCGCACACTCCCGGAACCGCCCAGCGAAGAGCGCGGAGCTGCCCACGTTGTCCATCACATCGGCCAGCACGACCTCCGAAAGCTCACCCGGCTGCCCGTCGCCCCGGCCCGCGATATCCTTCCGGCTCCCAGCACCGTCACCACCAGCGCCCTGGCGAACAGCTCCCTCCCCGACTCCAGGCCTGGTCTCCCGGAAGAACTGCCCCAGCAGCAGGTCCGCCCCCGGTGGCTCCTCGGAATACGGCAGGCGCAACACCAGCCCGTCGTCCCCGGCCACGGCCATCGCGTCGATCCCGGTCTCCCGCTGCAGCACCGCGCCCAGCGCCATCGCCCACGGGGCATTGACCCCACGGCCATAGGGCGAGTGGACGATCACCCGCCAGTCCCCGATCTCGTCCCGGAAACGCTCGACCAGCAAGGTGCGCTCGTCCGGCAGGATCCCCGTGGCCTCCTTTTGACCCCGGTAGTAGCCGTCCAGGTTCTCCCGAGTGTTATCGCAGATGAACGGGGCCGCGTGCAGGTCGTCCACGGTGCCGCTGCCCCACTGCCTGCGATGCTCACCGATCGCCGTACCCAGTTCCACCGGCCGGCCGGCGGCGTCGCCGACCCAAAACGGCAACCGCCCCGTGTGCCCCGCCGCTGGCACGACGATGACCTGGTCGCGGTTGATCTCCGTGATCCGCCAGCTGGAGGCCCCGAGCGTGAATACGTCCCCCACCCGGGACTCGTAGACCATCTCCTCGTCGAGCTCCCCGACGCGCCGGGCGCCCTCCTCACCTGCGGCGAGGAAGACTCCGAACATGCCGCGGTCCGGGATCGTCCCGCCGCTGGTGGCCGCCAGCCGCTGGGCGCCGGGGCGGGCTTGTAGCGTTCCCGCCGCCGGGTCGTACACCACCCGAGGTTTCAGGTCCGCGAAGTCGGTGCTGGGATAGTGCCCGCTGATCAGTTCGATCACGCCATCGAAGGCATCCCGTGGCAGTGCTGCATAGGAGTACGCCCGGCGCAGCGCGCGCCACCAACGCTCCACGTCCAGCGTCCCGTGTGGTGTTTGTCCCTCCTCATTTTCCGACGTCAACGCGCCAGCCTCCGCACCCGACGGCGGATTCGTGAAACCCAGTTGGGCCTGCACCGCAGCGGCAATCGTCTGCTGCGCGAGCACGTCCAGCGCATTCGTGATGATCTGCAGCGGTTCCAGCTCGCCCGCGTACAGCCGTTGGGTGATCACCGTGGCCGCCTCGGCGTCCTGCTTGTGCAGCGGGTAGATCGTGGCATGCGAGGTCGCGCCCACAGTGTGCCCGGCGCGGCCGCAGCGCTGCACTGCAGAGGCCACTGAGGGCGGGGCTCCCACCTGCACCACGTGGTCCACCAGGCCCATGTCGATGCCGAGCTCCAGGGAGCTGGTGGCGACCACGCAGCGCAGGGTCCCGGACTTCAGCGCTGCCTCGATGTCGGCGCGCTCTTCCTTGGATACCGAGCCGTGGTGGGCACGAGCGATGACCGCCGGTACGCCGGTAACCTGGGTGGATTGCGCCATGAGCTGCGCGGGGTCGCGACGGGTGGGGGCAGCGATGGACTCCGGATCGTGCTCCTCGGCCCACAGCTCGTTGAGCGCCCCGGTGAGTCGCTCGGCAGCGCGCCGGGAGTTCACGAAGACGAGTGTTGCCCGGTTCTCCATGACTTGCTGGTAGATGGCGTGCTGGACGTGGGGCCAAACGGATTTTTGTTGCGGGAGGGCGGATTCCTTATCTACCCCGCTGGCCACCCGCGCCCCGGAACCCAGGGCGGAGGCACCGCCCAGCCCCTCGCCGATGAGGCTGGGTCCGACGAGGGCCTCGTCGATCAGCGCTTTTTCCGCGACGTCGCCGCCTTCCGCAAGTCCTCCGCCACCGTGTCCGGCGCCGGCTGCACCCTGGTCCCCGTCGGTGCCCGCCTGGGTATCGCCAGTTGGGTCTTCGTAGCGCGCGGCGTCGAGATCTTCGGCAGCCGGCGGATCCTGGAAGTCCGGCACCACGCTGCGAACCTGGACGTCCCAATCCTTCCTGATCGCCGGGTTGACCACCGTGACCGGCCGGTCGCCGCCGAGGAAGCTGGCCACCGCATCCACCGGGTTCACCGTCGCCGACAGGCCGATGCGCTGCACCGCACGGCCGGTGAGCAGCTCCAGGCGCTCCAGGGAAAGAGCCAGGTGGGCGCCACGTTTGGTCCCGGCCACCGCGTGGATCTCGTCCACAATGACGGTGTCCACCCCACGCAGCGTCCCCGCCGCCTTCGAGCTCAGCATGAGGTACAGGGACTCCGGGGTGGTGATGAGGATCTCTGGCGGATTGCGCAGCAACTTTGCCCGCTCCGATTGCGGGGTGTCCCCGCTGCGCACGCCCACCCGAACCGGGGCGACGTCCTCCCCCATCGCCGCGGCGGTGCGCGCGATACCTGCCAGCGGGGCGGCGAGGTTGCGGTCGACGTCCACCCCAAGTGCCTTGAGCGGCGAGATGTACAGCACCCGGGTGGGGGTCTGCGGGTCGGACTGATCTGCCGAAGGGTGGGAAAGTACACCCGTGCGCGTCAGCTCGGAGAGCGACCACAGGAATGCCGCCAGCGTCTTACCGGAGCCGGTGGGGGCGACGACCAACGTGTTCTCCCCCGCGCTGATGGCCCGCCACGCCTGGGACTGGACGACCGTCGGCTCGTGGAACACGTCCCGGAACCATGCTGCTACTGGGGCATGAAATTGATCCAAGTCGGCGGAGGGCATGAGTCCATACAACCAGAAGCGCTAAGGTGTAGACCATGACACAAGGACTAGGCCGAGGCGACGCGCTCGACGATGCCACGCTCTGTGCCCGTTTGGCTCGCAGCACCGGGGACATCCTCACCAGCATTCGCACTGCTGGCGCACCGGATCCCCTTCTGGTGGACTCCGACGGGCTCGGCAAGTCCGGCGATAAGGTCGCCCAGGCCTGGATCGCGCGTGTGCTGAGCCTGCACCGCCCCGACGACGCCATCCTCTCCGAGGAGGCGGAGGACGACCCCTCCCGCCTGGACAAGTCCCGGGTGTGGGTGATCGACCCGCTGGACGGCACCCGTGAATACGCCAGTGCCCGGAATGACTGGGCCGTGCACATTGCCCTGGCGGTCGACGGCGAGATTGTCGAATCCGCGGTTGGCATGCCGGAGATGCACACCGTCTACACCGCGGCGGACTACCGGGAGGGCCGGGCGAAGGCGGACTTCGGTGAGCTGAACAACCGCCTCGTCATCAGCCAAAATTCCACCCCGCAGATCGCGGCCGACGTGGCCGAGGACCTGGGCATGGAGATCACCCGCCTGGGTTCCTGTGGCGCGAAGGCCATGAGCGTAGTGCGTGGGGAAAACGATGCGTACATCCACGCCGGCGGCCAGTACGAGTGGGATAACGCCGCCCCGATCGGCGTCGCCCTGGCGGCAGGACTGCACTGCAGCCGCCTGGACGGCACGCCCGCGACCTATAACGAGCCGGATCCATACCTGCCGGACCTGGTGATCTGCCGCAAGGAGATCGCCGAGGACCTGCTGGCGAGCATCCAGAAGTTTCTCTAGCTCGACCCCTCGCACGGGCGGTCGACTGCGTCGCGGGGCTTTTGCCTAGACTATGAGGCATGTCAGAGGCTCAATCTTCCCCCACCATCGCCACGCCCTACGAGGATCTGCTCGCCAAGATCCTCGCGGAGGGCGCCAAGAAGGACGACCGCACCGGCACCGGTACGACGTCCCTGTTCGGTCAGCAGATCCGCTTCAATCTGGCGGAATCTTTCCCGCTGATTACGACGAAGTCGGTACACGTGAAGTCCGTGGTCGGCGAGCTGCTGTGGTTCCTCTCCGGGGACTCCAACGTCCGGTGGCTGCAGGATAACGGCATCCGCATCTGGAACGAGTGGGCCGATGAGGACGGCGACCTGGGCCCGGTCTACGGCGTGCAGTGGCGCAGCTGGCCCACCCCCGATGGTCGCCACATCGACCAGATCTCCCAGGCTCTGGAGATGCTGAAGCAGAACCCGGATTCCCGCCGGAACATCGTCAGCGCGTGGAATGTCTCGGAGCTGGAGAACATGGCCCTGCCACCCTGCCACCTGCTGTTCCAGCTGTACGTGGCTGATGGGAAGCTCTCCTGCCAGCTTTACCAGCGCAGCGCAGATATGTTCCTGGGCGTGCCTTTCAACATCGCCAGCTACTCGCTGCTGACCCACATGTTTGCCCAGCAGGCGGGCCTGGAGGTCGGCGAGTTCATCTGGACCGGCGGGGACTGTCACATCTACGACAACCACCGCGAGCAGGTGGAGCTGCAGCTTTCCCGCGAGCCACGCCCCTATCCGCAGCTGGAGCTGACCAAGGCTAAGGACATGTTCAGCTATGGCTTCGAGGACGTGAACTTCGTGGGCTACGACCCGCACCCGGTAATTAAGGCAAAGGTGGCTGTGTAATGGGAGCTTCGGAGTTTGACGTCCAGAAGGAACAGCGCCCCAGCGGCTACCGTGAGGGCGACTACCCCGCCCTGACCCGCGCAGACGTCCCGGCGGGGGTGGAGATCGCGATGATCTGGGCGGAGACGACCGCCGGCATCATCGGCGATGGGGCGGAGATGCCCTGGTATCTGCCGGAGGATCTGAAGCACTTCAAGAACTCGACGATGGGTTATCCGGTCGTGATGGGGCGCACGAGCTGGGAGGCGCTGGGCAAGTACCGCCCGCTGCCGGGCCGCGAGAACTTCGTCATCACCCGTTCGGCTGATTATTCAGCCCCCGGTGGTCACGTGGTCGCCTCCATTAAGGACGGCATCGCGGCGGCCGCAAAGTTCGCCCGCGGAGAAGGTTCGGGTGGCGTGGTGCCGGAGACGGCGTCGCAGGCGCTGCAGGACGATGGCCGGGTGACCGTGTGGATCCTGGGTGGTGGCCAGGTGTACGCGCAGTGCATGCCGATCGCGGACCGGGTGGTGATCACGGAGATCGATATGGTGGCTCCGAAGCGCTTCCAGGTCTATGCCCCGGCGATGGACGAGGCGGAGTTCACCGTTGAGCGCTCCGAATGGTTCGCCTCGGAGAAGGGCCACCCGGTCGACGAGGAGCCGAACGGGCTGCGCTACCGCTTCGAGACGTGGCGCCGGAAGGCGTAGGTCTTACACGGGGGACGCAACGGGGGTAGGAATCAACCCGGCCACATGGCCGGGTTTTTCTCTATGATCCGCGTTTTTGCAGGTCGGGCGGAAGTTTTCATGAGGGCTGTCTAAAAAGTCAAAACTTTCTTATCGGAAACTTTGGAAAAAGCTCTAGGTGCCGGTAGATTCTTTCGCAATCGCAAAAGAATTGTGATGCCAATCACAGGAGCTGAGGCCGAACGGCCAGGCGAATGTGAAGATCTGCACAGTCCCAAGGAAGGGAGAAAGAGTTGACCCAGTCGGCCGCCCCCGCGCAACGGCACGTCCCCACGCCCGATGAGTTCGTTGCCGCGCAGCAATCACCCGAGTTCCAGGAGCTTCGCTCAAAAATGCGTGGGTTCACCTTCCCCATGACCGTGTTTTTCATCGTCTGGTTCGTCCTCTACGTCAGCCTGGCGATGTTTGCACCGAACTTCATGGGGATCAAGATCTGGGGAAACATCAATGTCGGCGTGCTCCTTGGCTTCGGCCAGTTCATCACGACCTTCCTGATCACGTACCTCTACGTGAAGTACGCAGACCGCGAAATTGAGCCCCGCGCCCAGCATGTTCGCGAGTCCCTCGAAGGCTCCCCCGCAACCCCAGCCAGCCAGGCTTCCCGGGGCTAGCGGCACCGCGTCCCGCTCACCCCCACGGATTAGAAAAGGAAAGGTCTCACTATGGATCTCATTCTTGCTGCCTCGCAGGAGACAAACCCGATCCTGAACATCAGCGTATTCATCGCCTTCATCGTGGTGACGATGTACATCGTGACGAAGGCTGCCGCCAAGCCGCAGAAGTCCGCGACGGACTTTTACACGGGTGGTGCTTCCTTCACCGGTACCCAGAATGGCCTGGCCATCGCCGGCGACTACCTCTCGGCGGCGTCCTTCCTGGGCATCGTCGGCGCAATTGCGCTTACGGGTTACGACGGCTTCCTGTACTCCATCGGCTTCTTCGTCGCGTGGCTCATCGCCCTGCTGCTGGTCGCCGAGCCGCTGCGTAACACCGGTAAGTTCACCATGGCGGACGTGCTCTCCTTCCGCCTGAAACAGCGACCGGTGCGCGTGGCCGCAGCTTTCGCGACCCTGTTCACCTCGCTGTTCTACCTGATCGCCCAGATGGCCGGTGCTGGCTCCCTGGTCTCCGTGCTGCTGGATCTGCACTCCAAGACCGCCCAGGGTGTCGTCGTCGTGATCGTCGGCCTGGTGATGATGGCCTACGTCCTCATCGGTGGCATGAAGGGCACCACCTACGTGCAGATGATCAAGGCGGTCCTGCTGATCGCCGGTGTTGCTTTCATGTTCCTGATCATCGCCGTGATGTGGAAGGGCAACCTCTCCCAGCTCTTCGCTGACGCTGTGAACTCCCACGGTGACCCGGCGATCCTGCAGCCTGGCCAGAAGTACGGAGCCACGACCGCAACGAAGTTCGACTTCATCTCCCTGGGCGTAGCCCTGGCGCTTGGTGCCGCTGGCCTGCCGCACGTCCTGATGCGCTTCTACACGGTTCCGACCGCGAAGGAAGCACGTAAGTCCGTGACCTGGGCGATCGTCCTGATCGGCTCCTTCTACCTGCTGACCCTGTTCCTGGGCTTCGCAGCTGCCGCTCTGATCTCCCCGGAGGACATCAAGAACGCACCGGGTGGCGCGAACGCCGCGGCACCGTTGCTAGCGATGGAGCTGGCAGGCCCGATCTTCATGGCCCTGATTTCCGCGGTTGCCTTCGCGACGGTGCTGGCCGTGGTCGCTGGTCTGGCGATTACCGCTTCCGCTTCTGTGGCTCACGACTTCTACAACGGCGTGCTGCGCAACGGCCAGGCAACCGAGGAGGAGCAGGTCCGCGTCTCCCGAATCACCGTGGTCGTGATCTCGCTGGTCTCCATCGCGCTGGGCATCCTGGCGATGGACCAGAACGTGGCCTTCCTGGTCTCCCTGGCGTTCTGCATCGCTGCGTCCGCTAACCTGCCGACGATCCTGTACTCCCTGTACTGGAAGAAGTTCAACACCACCGGCGCCGTGGCCTCCCTGTGGGTCGGCCTGGGCGTGGCCCTGGTCCTGATCTTCTTCTCCCCGGCCGTCTCCGGCGCGGAGACCGCGATGTTCCCGAACGTGGACTTCGCTTGGTTCCCGCTGACCAACCCGGGTCTGGTTTCCATCCCAGCTGGCTTCATCGCCGGTATCGTGGGCACCTACATCGGCAAGGGCGACGAGGACCCGAAGCTGCAGTCCGAGATGGAGGTTCGCTCCCTCACCGGTGTTGGCGTGGAGGCTCCGGTCGACCACTAAGCCACCCCCCTAGGCTCCTCTTCTTGGATGAACCCAGCCGCCTGGTCAACGGCGGCTGAGCAACACCCCCGCCGCATCTGGCTAGTTCCAGAAGCTGCGGGGGTACCTTGTATCATGAGTGGTCGTGCCCGCAGGGTGCGGTCGCACAGCCCCAGTAGCTCAGTGGATAGAGCACGGCTCTCCTAAAGCCGGTGTCGGAGGTTCGATTCCTCTCTGGGGCGCTTTTTGTTTTTTAACCCCGCTGGTCATCACGAGCCCCACCAACCCACCACCGTTAATTGTGTTAGCCTTACCTAAGAATAGGGCGTGGGTGCGGGCGTCTCTCCCACAGCACCCCAGTGTTTGAAGGACAGTGATGATCATGGCTGACCAGGCTCGAAGCGCAGCACCGAAGCGCAAACCTCGTAAGGCCAACGAAGCAACCGTGACTGACCGCCGCCAGCTCTCTCCGGATCTCGTTCGTTTGAGCTTGAACTCTCCTGCATTTGTGGGCAAGGAGCTGGAGTTTACTGATCACTACCTCAAGTTGCTCTTCGCGCCAGACGGCGCTGATTACTCGTGGCCATTCGATGTCGAAAAGATTCGCGAGGAGCAGCCCAGGGATAAACAACCCATTACCCGCACCTACACCCTGATTAATCTGGACCCAGAAACCGGGGATTTCGACGTCGATTTTGTCACCCACGGCGATTCCGGACTGGCTGCGCCCTGGGCGCGCGCGGCCGAAATTGGGGCGAAGATCGGCTTCTTCGGCCCGGGTGGAGCGTGGGGCCCCGGCGAAGAATATGAGCACTTTATCTTCGTCGGCGATGAGTCCGCTGCACCAGCCATCGGCGCGGGTCTGAAGCACCTCCCCGAGGGCGCCACGGCGACCGCCTTCATCGAGATCGAGGCAGAGGACCGGAAGTTTGAACTCCCCACCCGCGAGGGCGTGGACGTCAACTGGGTTATCCGCGATGGGGCAACCCACGGCACGGAGCTTTCTCGCGTGGTGCGCTCGGCCGGTGTGCCAACGGGTAAGAAGACCAGCTGGTTTATCCACGGTGTCGCCGAGATGATTAAGGAAATGCGCCGCTTCCTCTTCGTCGACTCGGAGATCCCCCGCGCCGACGTTTCGATTTCTGGTTACTGGCGGATCGGCATGACCGAGGACCAGTGGCAGTCCTCGAAGCGCGAATTCAATGCTGAGATTGAGCAAGAGGAAGCACAAGCCAGAGCCTAACGCTTGCTCGCAAACCTAGCGCTCGCTGGCCTGCCACGCATGGTCAGTATCCTCCGGAACGAACAGGCGCACCTGGCTGGTCAGCCCCTCAGCACGTGCGGTTTCCAGAACGGTTGCCACCTGGTCCGCCGTGCCTATTGACCCCGCTCAGGTTGCAGAAAACACGACACCACACCCGCCACCGATCAGGCTTTTGCGGAGAGAGTCCGGGCGCCCCTTCTCAGGTATGTCACGGCAACGCCGATCGCGACGACGCCGATGAGCGCTCCCACCGGGAGCAGGATCACCGGCAGGGGATTGATCACCACTCCGTCTCCTTGCGAGGGCCTGTACTCGTAGTAGAGCGCTGAGCCCCATGCGACGAGAAAACACGCGGCCCCGACCCCGTTTAGCGCGTTGAGGACCAGAACCCCCGACCTCCACAGAGCCAGAAACAGGAGAAAGGCGGCGAGAACAGTCGCAGCCCAAACCAGGGGCCAGGACACCGACTCGGCAAGAGTAAATGCGACCGCAGAGCACAGGCCGACGAGAACCTGGAAAACAATTGTCGCCAGCAGGTAGGCGCGACGAGAACCCGATTCCACTGGGACAGTAGCCGGAGCGGACACAGGTTTCACTGAACGAGTCATGAGGCGACTTTCTGACGTATTGAGTCCTCTAGCGAGGACTGACAGTGCCTCTATTCTCGTTGCTATTCGACAAAAAATACACCCTTCTAAACGCATAAACGTTTGCTGACAAAGCATTTTTAGGGGCGTAGCGTCGAAACTATGAGGTACCAAAAAGTTGCACTATCCATCGCCCTCTCCTGCACCTTGGTGGGAACGCTGAGCGCGTGCAGCGATGATGGCACCACCGAATCTGCCGGGAGTAGCCCGCCGGCCACCGTCACCCAGACGGTGAAGGAATCGAAGTCCTCGGAGGCGAAGGACCAGCCGAATCCTGAGCCGACGAGGAAGTCCGAGGCGCAGGAGAGCAAGCCAGGCAAGAATCCGGAGAAGCAGTGCGGAGATCTCCCCGCAGAGGAGGCGCTGCGACAAAATGTAGGCAAGCTCGCCTCCCCAAAGGGCACTGACTGGACGTGGAACACCTCTCATGCCGGCACGGATCTCTACGACCCTTGCGCTGCTCTCTCGCCTATCGTCCTCACGATTGATATGGCAACAGCTACCAGTCCGCACCACATCATGCTCTTCCACAAGGACCAGTACCTAGGCACCGCCACGCCTGAGCCCCGCAGCTTCGCCCCCGACATGAAGCTACTCAACACGCAGACGGTCTCCGTGACGTACTACTACGCCAAGCCCGGCGACCCGAAGGATCAACCTTCCGGCCGGGCACACGTGAACTTTATTTGGGATCACGCGAAGAAGAAGGTCATCATGGACGGCAATCTTCCCCCGAGAGGCTAGTTGCCGTCGTGCCCAGAGAGCAGATTCAGAAAATCCGGCACGTCCGCAGCAACGTCGTTGCCGGAGCTGCGCTTGACCTGCGAAGAAGGCCCCAGCCCCTCGACGGCGCCGGAGACCCGCGCGATCTCGTCGGCGAGCTGGCTGGCGGCGCGCTCGATGCGCCGGTCCAGCCCTTCCTCGCCGCCGAAATCATCCGTGGCCGCGAAGACCGCGGTGCTCATCACATCCGCGCGTAGGTAGCTCAGCAGCGGGCGCATCGCGTATTCCAGCATCAGGGAGTGCCGGGGTGTCCCGGCGGTGGCGGCGATGATCACGGGCATGCCGGTGATCGCGTTCGGATCCAGGGCGTCCATGAACATCTTGAACAGACCCGAGTAGCTGGCGGCAAAGACCGGGCTCGCGGCGACCATCGCGTCGGCCGCGGTGATCTTATCCTGAGCCGCCTTGAGCTTCTCCGAGGCGATCCCGGTGGTCATCATCGTGGCCAGATCGGCGGCGTATTCGCGGATGTCGATGTACTCCACGGCCACGGACTCTCCGCGGCGGCCAACCTGGGATTCCACCGCACCGGCGATGCGTTCGGCGAGCTTGCGGGTCGTCGATGGGCTGCCCAAACCTCCGTTGAGAACGATGAGGGAGTTCATGAACTCTTCTGCTCCATCCTTTCCTTGCACTTCCAGCGGTGAACTACCAGGAGCGATACTAGGCCTGCACGCCCCTAAGCAGCTACTGCACCTACCCAGCTACTGAACCTGGGCCGGCTGCACCTGCCGGTGCGGGGAGTCCGGCCCCTCCGCCACCAGCGTGGCGTGGGTCGGCGGGTCGGAGGGTACGTGCGCCGGGCGGCGGCGCTCGAACTCCTCCCGCAGGACCGGCACGATCTCCCTACCGAGGATCTCAATCTGCTCGAGCACCATCTCCTGCGGCAGGCCGGCGTGGTCGATCAGGAAGAGCTGGCGCTGGTAGTCGCCTACGGCGTCAGCGTAACCCAGGTAACGCTCGATGATCTGCTCCGGGGTGCCGACCGTCAGCGGGGTGATGCGCTCGAATTCCTCCAGCGACGGGCCGTGCCCATAGACCGGGGCGTTGTCGAAGAACGGCCGGAAGGTGGCCTTTGCTTCCTTTTCGGTATCGGCAGCGAAGATCTGCCCACCCAGCCCGACGATCGCCTGGTCGGCCGCACCGTGCCCGTAGTGCTCGAAGCGCTGGCGGTACAGGCGCACCAGCTGCTGGGTGTGCTCGATGTTCCAGAAGATGTGGTTATGGAAGAACCCGTCCCCGTAGTACGCGGCCTGCTCGGCGACCTCCGGGGAGCGAATGGAACCGTGCCACACGAAGGGCGGGACGTCGTCCAAAGGACGTGGGGTGGACGTGAACTGTTGCAGTGGGGTGCGGAATTCGCCCTTCCACGTCAGGTCCTCTTCGCGCCACAGGCGACGCAGCAGGTGGTAATTTTCTACGGAAAGGGGAATCGACTTGCGGATGTCCTTGCCGAACCACGGATAGACGGGGCCGGTGTTGCCGCGGCCGAGCATGAGGTCCACACGTCCCTCCGCGAGGTGCTGGACGTAGGCGTAATCCTCCGCGATCCGCACCGGGTCGGTGGTAGTGATCAGCGTGGTCGCGGTGGAGAGCTGGAGGGTCTCGGTCTGCGCGGCGAGGTTGGCCATCAGCACGGGTGGGTTCGCGGGCGCGACGAACGGTGGATTGTGGTGCTGCCCCGTGGCGAAGACGTCCAGCCCCTCGGCCTCTGCCTTCTTCGCGATCTCGACGGTGTTCTTGATGCGCTCGTGCTCGCTGGGCACGTCCCCCGTGACAGGGTTGGGGGTGACATCGCCGATGGTGAAGATTCCGAATTGCATACCCTTAACCTTAACCCAAACGTACGTGACATATCACCTAAGTGCGGTGGGAAGTCCGCTCACCTAGCATGAAGCCATGAATCCCGAAGCCCAGAATCCAACCCCTCCAGCACAAACCGTGCCGCACCCACACGCCTTCCCCGCGCCGCTCGACGTCCCCGAATTCCTGCTACCCCACCTGAGCGCGAACACCCGCCTGCTCGACGCGGGCTGCGGGCAGGGCTCCCTCACAATGAACCTTGCCGAACACATCACCCAACTCGGCGGCGCACCCGCCCAGGTCACCGGGGTCGACCAGTCCGCTGACGCGATCGCGGAGGCCACTGAGCTCGCTGCGGAAAAGTCGCTGGACGTCCCGTTCCAGCAGGCGGATATCCACCAGCTCCCCTTCGCGGACGCCACCTTCGACGTCGTCTTCTGCCACCAGGTCCTCCACCACGTCGCAGACCCGCAGGTCGTACTCCAGGAGTTCCGTCGCGTCACGAAGCCCGGCGGCATCATCGCCGTCCGGGACGCCGACTTCGGCGCGATGACGTGGTTCCCACCCAACCCGGGGCTATCCCGCTGGCGCGCGACCTTCTCCGTCGGGCTGGCAACCCACGACGGCAACCCCGCGATGGGGCGCCAGCTGCCGCATACCTTCTACTCCGCTGGGCTCACCGACCTCAGCGTGTCCGGCAGCCTGACCGCCTACGCCAGCGAGGCCGAGCGCGAAGCGCTGGCCGAGAAGTGGACACGGCGCAGCATGTCACCCCGCTACGCCCGCACCACTGCCGCCGCACTGGGTGAGGACTTCCCCGATACCGCGGTGACGGATGACGGCGAACTCGTGCCCGACCAGCTCGGCACGGTCACCCGCGAGGCGTTGACCCAGATCACGGAAGGCTGGTCCCAATGGGCTGGCACCGGTGGCGCGGCGTTCTTCATCCCGAATACCGAGGTCATCGCGCGCGTGCCCTAGAGCTCGCACCGGGTTAGCGCCCCTGAAACTTCGGCGCCCGGCGCTGAGGTGTGCCCCGCCGAGAAAAATATTGCGCGCCCACGCCCCACCCATAAGCTCACGCCCACCGGCTAGACGGTTTCGGCCGATCGCGGGAGAACTACTGCTTCTGCAGCGAAGTGCCCTCGTAGAAGGTGTGCGGATTCGGGCCACGGCGGCCTGCCTCACCCTCCTCGATCGCGGTGATGCGCTGCATCTGGTCCTCAGTGAGCTGGAAGCCGAACACGTCCGCGTTGCTGCGGATGCGCTCCGGCTTGGAGCTGCGCGGGATCACCACATCGCCGCGCTGAATATGCCAGCGGATGATGACCTGCGCGACGGTCACCCCGTGGGCGTCCGCGATGGCTTGGAAGGCCGGGTTATCCAGGTTCTGCCCCTGCTTCAGCGGGGACCAGGACTCGGTCAAGATGCCGCGCTTGGCGTTCTCAGCACGCAGCTCATCCTGGTTAAAACCGGGGTGCACCTCGATCTGGTTCACAGCTGGGGTATCGCCACTGGCCTCGATCATCTTGTCCAGGACCTCTGGGTAGCTATTGCACACGCCGACGCTGGCGGTCTTGCCCTGCTCCCGCAGGGTCACCATGTCCCGGTAGGCGGTGGCGAACATGCCGATCTTCTCGACCAGCCAGTGAATCAGGTAAAGATCCACATAATCCAGGCCGAGGCGCTCCAGGGATGCGTCCAGGGCACCGGCGACACGGTCGTGGCTATCGTTCCACAGCTTCGTGGTGACGAAGAGCTGATCGCGGGTCACCTCGCCGGCATCGATGGCGTCCTGGATGGCGCGACCGACCTCTTCCTCGTTGCCGTAGACAGCGGCAGTGTCGATGTGGCGGTAGCCCGCGGTGATCGCGGCCCGCACGGCGTTGTAGCAGGTCTCGCCGGACAGCTGGAAGGTACCAAAACCGAGCTGCGGGATCTGCCGCCCATCGTTCATAGTCAGCAGCGGGATGTCGGAATTATTGTCCAGGTTCTGAGTAATAGTTGGCATGCCCCCCTGTTTACCTTTTTCCATCACACCCCGCTGCATCCAGAGCTGATCGGTACAATCCTTAGCACACAGAAACGTCGCAGACATTCGCGCGTTTCTGCCCTCAGAAAGCACCGACCGCGACCGATTTCAGGCAAAGGACCGCATGACAGGAACGGCCCTCCACATCGAGAAATTAAACAAGTCCTAGGGCGACCACCACGTGCTGAAGGACATGAGCTTCTCCGTCCAACCTGGCGAGATCTACGGCTTCGTTGGCTCCAACGGCGCGGGAAAATCCACGACGATGCGCATCGCATTGGGAGTCCTGGCTGCTGACTCAGGCGAGGTCCGCCTTGGCAGCACCCCGATGAACGATGACCTGCGCCGCCGGATCGGCTACATGCCGGAGGAACGCGGGCTCTATAACAAGGAAAAAATCGCAGACCAGCTGAGTTTTTTCGGTCGCCTCCACGGCATGGATAAGTCCGCTGCAGCCACCGCCGCACAAGACCTGCTGGAACGCCTGGATCTCGGGGAACGCGCCCAGGACAAGCTCGAGGAGCTCTCGTTAGGCAATCAGCAGCGCGTCCAGCTGGCGGCTTCCCTCATCCACGACCCGGATGTCCTCATCCTGGACGAGCCCTTCTCTGGGCTGGATCCCGTCGCCGTGCAGGTCATGTCCGACATGCTCGTCGAGCGCGCCCAGCGCGGCGTGCCCGTGCTCTTCAGCTCCCACCAGCTGGACCTGGTCCAGCGGCTCTGCGACCGTGTGGGGATCATCACTGCCGGCCAAATGCAGGCCGAGGGTGGGGTTCAGGAACTGCGTGAGCGCGGCCCGGTCGTCTTCGAGGTCGGCACCCCGGCGCGCGACTGGTACCCGGAGTTCGCCACCGTCGTGGGCGAGGACGACGGCACCGTCCTGCTGGAGGTCGATCGCCAGGACCGCGACCAGGAGCTGCTGCGCGATGCGCTCGCGGCCGGGCCGGTGCACAACTTCCAGCGCCGCATCCCCGACCTGACTGACCTATTCCAGGAGGTCATCCAGGGAGCGAAGCAGCAGGCCACGGAAGAAAGCACGAACCGCGCGGGAGGTACCGCATGAGTTACACCAGTTCCAACACGATCCGCACCGTCGCCACCCGCGAGATCGCCGTCGCGGTGCGGAACAAGGGAATCATCTTCTCCCTGATCATCACGCTCATCCTCGCGATCGGAGGTATCGGAGTAGCCAGCTACTTCAACAACCGGGAGGACGACGCCCCGACGCTCGCGGTGGTGGGAATTTCCGCCGAAGAGTTCCGGCAGGTCCAGGACGCCCTGGGCGAGAATGTCGAGAAGCTCTCCGTCGCCGACGCCACCGGCCGCGATGCCGCGGAAGCCGCGGTAAAGGAAGACATCGACGCAGCCCTGATCAAGACCGACGAGGGCTATGAGCTGCTCAGCGACGGGCAGCCCAAGAGCAGCGTCCAGGCCACCGTCGCGGCCGTGACGGGCACGCTGACCCAGAATGAGGCCCTGGACAAACTCGGCATCAACCCGCAGGAATTCGGCGAGGCGATGGGTGCTGCGGACGTGACAACCACGGATATCAGCGAGGATCCTATCGAAGAGCAGATGGGCGCCATCGTCACCGTCATGCTGGGGATGATGCTGATGACCTTCTTCATCATGCTCTTCGCCGGAAATATCGGCGGGCGCATCACCGAGGAGAAGTCCTCCCGCGTCGTGGAGATCATCCTGGCGAGCGTGCGGCCGCTGGACTTCCTCGCGGGCAAGCTCATCGGAAACACGATCGTGGGCCTGGTAGCCACAGCTGTGATCGTCCTCGCCAGCGTGGCGGCACTGTCGATCTCCGGGCTGGCCGATGGCTTCGAGTTCGACATGTCGGTGCTGCCGATGATCCTGGTCTCCTTCATCCTGGGCATGCTCTTCTTCGGCAGTCTCTACGCCGCCGCGGGGTCGATGGTTAGCCGCACCGAAGACCTACAGTCCACGCAGATGCCGATCCTGCTGTTCGTCTTCGGCATGATCTACGCCCCCGCGTTCGGCTTCAACGCGCTCGACAGCACCATCATGCAGGTGCTCGGCTGGCTTCCGCCGTTCAGCCTGGCCGTCGCCCCGCTGCAGTATGTAGCCGGGCACATGAGCCTGGCTGCGGTGCTCGCGGCCTATGGGCTCTGCGTAATCGTGGTCATCGCTGTGCTGGCACTGGTGGCGCGAATCTACCGCAATGCGATCCTGCATAACGGCAAGAAAATGAGCTGGATCGGCGCACTGAAATAGCCCTTCAGCTACCTCTGGTTTCAGCCACTCGCAGAACAGCCCCCGCTCGGTTCCCTAAGAACCAGGCGGGGGTTGTGTGCGCTCCAGCCCCGGCGCACGATCCTCCCCCTGACCATCCGACCCCGCGCAATCAACACTAAGGGTAGGCTTACCAGCATTATGTCGAAGAGCCAGAACACCATGGATCCCCTCGCGATCAGCGCTACCCGACCCGCTTCATACGTTGATCACCAGCTGCTCGATCCCCCAAGCGAGCGCGGTCATCGCATCATCCGCGCTGAGGTCTGCAGCATCAGTGCTCCGGCAAAGAATTTGCGTCGGATCGCCGTCCAGTCACCCGAACTAATGGGTTGCCAACTCTCTGGTCCTGATGAGTTCTTTGGCCTCCTCATGCCCCCGACCCCCGGCGCGCAGCTGCACCTTCCAGATCACGATGGTGGCATTAACATCCGCGCCAGCGTGGCGGCTATGCCGGAGGGGCGGCGCCCGAGTCTGCGTTGGTATACGGTCCGAACACTTGATTCCGAACGCGGAATCCTCACTTTCGATGTGGTTACGCACGGCATAAACAGCCCTGATGACGAGCACATCGGCCCCGGGCTTTCTTGGGCGTTGAACGCCCACGTCGGCGATGACGTCGCTCTGTGGACATGCCAGGGTCTGTGGCATCGTCAGCAGACTTCCCAGACCTTGATTGCCGACCCCTCTGCAGCGCCTTCCCTCCGCGCCATCCTGGAGTACACGCAGACCTTCGCGCCCGAACAGCTACCCGAGATGCACGTGATTGTGCTTGCCGAAAGCCAGCACGACCTGGAACCGCTGCTACGTGAACACTGGCAGGACAAGGTAGGCAGCTTAAAAGTTATTCTCCGCCCTACGACAGAGTTCAGCGGCGCCACCCTGTCGCACCTTCGCCAACTCGACGAAGCCAAGCACCCCGCCACCCGCGCGTCATATGTCTGGGTCGCGGGCGAAGGAGATCTCTGCAAAGAGGTACGGCGCCACGTCATTGACTCGTGGGGTCTTAAGAGCGACTCCGTGCAATGGTGCCCGTACTGGTTCATCGGCAGGGCTCGCCCTTAGCTCGGGTCAGATGACGCCAACCCCGAGCACCTAGCCACCGCCCTCTGCGGTGTGGCGCTAGGAGGCCTGGGTGGGGTTGTCGACGACTCCTCGTGGCACGATGATCGGCGCTGTGCCACGGGGGTCCTCCCACACCTCAGCGCGCAGGCCATAAGCCTCGTGGAGCACATCCTCCGTTAGCGCTTCCCGCGGTGCGCCCTGCGCGATCTTTTTCCCGCCCTTCATCACGATCATGGTGTCGCTGAAGGCACCAGCCAGGCTGAGGTCATGCAGCACCGTCACGACTGTCTTGCCCTCCCGAGCGAGCTCGCGCACGATCCCCAGGATCTCCATCGCATGCGCTGGGTCTAGGTAAGTTGTCGGCTCATCCAGCAACACGACCGGCGTATCCTGCGCCAGCACCATCGCCATCCAGACGCGCTGCCTCTGGCCACCAGAGAGCGCCGCCACATCACGAGCGGCAAGGTGGTCAGTCGCTGTTTTCTCCAACGCCTCCCGCACCTTCTTCCGGTCCTCGGAGGGCGATTCGCTCCCACCCCACAGCGCGCGCCGGTAGGGGTGCCTCCCACGCTCCACCAGCTCCCCTACCGTCAGCCCCGGCGGGCAGATCGGATGTTGTGGCAAGAGCGCGATGAGACGAGCTGCCTCGCGGGCGGCCAAGCTGTGGACGTCCTTATCCGCGACGAGCACCCGCCCCTGGCTGGGAACGAGAAGCCTGGACAGGGCCTTGAGCAGGGTGGACTTGCCACAGCCATTGGGGCCAAGCAGCGTCGTAACCTGCCCCGGCTGCGCTTCAAAAGAGACATCCTTAACGATGCTCCGGTCCTCGCTGTAGCCGACCGTCACGTGCTCGACTCGCATACTCATTGGGTCATTCCTTTCACAGTTCCGCCACGCGCGGCCGACCACACCAGCCAAATCAGCGCAGGTCCGCCGATAATCGCGGTCACCAACCCCACAGGAGCAGTAAAGGGCAACGCACCTGCCACCACCGCGCACACGGCCATGAGCGCGGATCCCGCAACAGCCGAACACAACGGATGAGGCGTAGGGGTACCGGCCACCAACTTGGCCAACTGAGGAGCCAGCAACGCGATAAAACCGATGGGCCCAACAAAGGAAACCACGACCGCAACGATGCCGGTCGCTGCGATAAGCAAGATCGAGCGCACCCCGGTGACATTCACGCCAAGGGTGGAAGCGGTGGCGTCGTCATGAGCAAAAAGTGGAAGATCGACCGCGACGACGAGACCCAAGACCACAAAAGGCAGCATGCCCAACACCATGGGCAACAACGCTTCGGTGCGTACGAAGCCGGTGGAACCAGCAAGCCACGTTTGAGCATCGGCAGCACGGGTCAGCTCTGCTTTGAGCAAAAGATACTGCACCAAGGCCTGCGTAAGAAAAGAAAGCGCCAGGCCAATGAGCACCACGCGCTGAGAGGTACCAAAGCCACCGAGCAGCATAAGCAACGCGACAATCACCAGGGAGCCGATGAGCGCGAGACCCGCACGCCACCAAAACGTCGGGATACCCTCGCTCCATGCCGGTCGGGCAAGCACTGTGCCCGCAACGACAAGCACTGCTGCGCCCCCGGAAACGCCGAGGATATCGGGGCTGGCTAGCGGATTGCGGGCCATGGCTTGAGTCCATGATCCGGCGAGCCCCAGGGCCGCGCCAACCACGACGGTGGCGATGGCCACGGGAAGGCGCAGATCCCACACAACGTTGATCGCCTGGCGCGTACCGCCACCGGTGAGAACATCAAGCACCTCAGCCGGGCTGAGCTTCACAGCCCCCTGCCCAAGAATGAGGAAATAACCGAGCACCGTGGCGGCGGCGAAGCCTAATGTCGCCAGGAAGATACGCCTGGTGCGAGCGCGCTTGACTGCGTGCAATGCCGTCATCCCGCTCACACTGCCACCTCCGCGTCTTTCGAGCCCGAAATGCCTCGCCGACGACGAACCGCCGCGACCATAATGGGCGCACAGCCGATAGCCAGAACAATCGACATCTCGAGTTCATTCGGCTGCAGCACGAAACGACCAACAATGTCTGCCAACAACGTGGCAGCGCCGCCAACCACCGCGGTGGGCACCAGCAAGCGCGTAAGCCCAGGGCCGGTGACAGGCCGCAGCAAATGCGGTACGGCAAAGCCCACAAAAGTAACAAGCCCCACGGTGGCGGTCGCCGAACCGGCAAGAATAACCACCGCAGCGGCGGCGAGCAGACGTGCTCGGGCGGGCGAGCCACCCAGGGAACGAGCCGCATCCTCACCCATGGCCAGAAGGTCCAGTGGCCGTGCCGCTAACGCCGCGCACAGCGCCCCGAGGGCTAGGCCGACAGCAGCCATCAGCACGTCATCCATACCGCGCCCTGCGGTAGAGCCGACGGTCCAGCGGCGCAGCCCCTCCAGGGTGTCGGAGGAATAGAGGCTCAGCATATTCGTGGCTGCTTGCAGGGTGAAGGTGACGCCGACGCCTACTAGCACCAGCGTCAATGGGTCGCGGGAGACCCGGGAGATAAGCAGGACGACCAGCGCGGCAATGGCCGCACCGATAAGCCCTGCCACTGCCCGGTGCCCGACCGTCGTCGCCCACCCCACGGTGAGTGAGACGGCGACCGCGAATCCCGCGCCGGCGTTGACACCAATGATGCCGGGGTCCGCCAAGGGGTTGCGTGTCCAGCTCTGCGCGATCGCTCCCGCCATGGCGAGGGCTGCGCCCGCGAACACAGCCAAGAGAGTGCGGGGCACGCGCAGGTCCCAAATAATCCCTGCCTGCTCTGCCCCGGCGGTGGAATGTGGCGCGTGGTGCGGCCCGTGCAGGAGGATGCTGGTCACCTCCCCCATCGACAGACTGCGGGCCCCTAGGTACAGGGAGGCGATCATCAAAAGCACCAGAAAAACCAGTGCGCCAAGCGTAACCGCGACAACGCACAGGGTACGCCTAGCTCCCGCACCGCCACGTAGGCGTTGTGCGGGAGAGGCGAGCGGTGAGAGCGCTTTGATCACAGAGCTTCTGCAGCTAGACCGCGTCGGAGAACTTCTCGACGGCCCACGGGATGGTCAGGGGGTTGGGCATGCTCATCGCGTTACCGACGTTTTCCTCCATCCAGTACACCTTGCCCTCGCGAACCACCTCGAGCTTGCTGAAGGTTGGATCCTTCTTCAGAGTCCCCTGGTAATCGAGCACAAAGAGGTAATCCACGTTGTTGAGCTCGTTGTAATTCTCGGGAGCGATCTCGCGGTAGAACTCACCGCCGTTGCCTTCCAGCTCCCTTGGAATGTCGAAGCCCAAGTTCTCGATGAACTGTCCTCGACCATCGCCGGAAGTGTATAGGCCAATCTTGCCCTCGTAGGGCTTGACGATAGCTGCGCGCTTGCCCTTGAGCTCGGGGTGCTGCTTTTGGAAGTCCTCGAAAGCCTTCTGCGTCTCCTCGACGAGCTTGTCACCCTCCTCCTTCTTATCCACTGCCCCCGCGATCTGGGTTACCTGGTCTCGCCACGGGATCTGCCAGTCCGTTGTCCCCTCTGGCTTGACAGTGGTTGGGGCAATGTCGTTGAGAGCCTTCTTCGCCTGCTCATCCACGGCGTTGTTCACAGCGATGATCTTGTCGGGATCGGCAGCCGAAATCTTTTCCAGTACTTCAGCAGTGAAGCCTCTACCGGTGCCGTAGACAGTTTCTGGCTTCTCGTCCCCAAGCTTGTCGGTTGCCCATGGGCCAACGCCCGAGGCATCCACATCGCCCTCCGCACCCCACGGCGCTACCAGGACAGGCTGGATTCCGAGAGCGAGCAGTGTATCGGCGTCCCCGAGCCCAACTGCCGCGATCCGCTCATTGCCTGCCCCTTCCCCTCCTGAGGCCTGCTCCTCCCCTCGCGCGCAACCGGTGAGAACGAGGGCGGATACAGCCAGAGCTGCTGTGGTCTTGATAGCCGCGCGGCGGCTCAGAGTCTTCTTCAGGAACATGTCGGGCCTTAAAGTGTGAGAGTTTTGGGTGCTTCGGCTGCAGTAAGACATCGCGGTACAAGCGACCCAAAATATCCAGAAAGATTACACCGGCAGGTCACGGGCACAGCATGACGCGCAACGCTCTCAAAACAATACCAAGGGTAGCCTAAACATACAAAGCCTCGGCTTACCCGCTGGTAGCGATACCCAAAAAACTAGGACCCCCCAAGCACCACCAACAAGCCCCACCGTGTTCCACACACAGCACAACCCCCGCGCGGTTCCTCAGAAACCCGGCGGGGGTTGTGTGCGTTCGATCTAGCCTGCGCCGCCCGGAAGGACGACGCCTGCCAGCTACTTCGCGTCGATCAAGTCGATCACGCTGTGCCAGTTACTTCGCATCGATGAGATCGATAACGAAGACCAACGTGCGGCCCGCGAGGGGGTGCGGGGTGCCAGCCGGACCATAAGCCAGCGCCGGCGGGATCGTCAGCTTCCGGCGGCCACCCGTCTTCATACCCGGGATACCCTCCTGCCAACCAGCGATCAGGCCCGAGAGCGGGAACTGGATCGACTCACCGCGGTCCCAGGAGGAATCGAACTCCTGGCCGGTCTCGAAGTCCACGCCCACGTAGTGCACCTCAACCATGCCGCCAGGCACGGCCTCAGCACCATCGCCGACCACCAGGTCCTCGATCACGAGCTCTTCAGGCGCCGGACCAGCCCCAGCGTCAATCTGCGGCTTCGACATTCTTTGCCACTCTCCTCACGCCAGCCTTCACAGGCCGGCAAGTTTCCTTCTCAAAGAACAGCCCCGCCCCTGCCCTATGCAGGAGGCGGGGTGTCACAGCACCGACTGTACGTAGCCGGTAATGCCCACGCGAACCACGTTCTCACGCAGCTCGGCTAGCAGCAATTAGCGGTCGAGCTTGCGCTCGCTCTGGCCGGTGTAGATCTGACGCGGGCGGTTGATGCGCGCGGTCGGGTCGTTGACCTGCTCCAGGTAGTGAGCGATCCAGCCCGGCAGACGGCCGATGGCGAACAGAACCGTGAAGAAGTCGGTCGGGAAGCCCATCGCGCGGTAGATCAGGCCGGTGTAGAAGTCGACGTTCGGGTACAGCTTGCGCTCGATGAAGTAGTCATCGTTCAGCGCGATGTCCTCGAGCTTCATAGCCAGGTCCAGGAGGTGGTCGCCGCCCAGGTGATCCAGGATCTGGTGAGCGGACTCCTTCACGATTGCCGCGCGCGGGTCGTAGTTCTTGTAGACGCGGTGGCCGAAGCCCATCAGCTTCACGCCGTCTTCCTTGTTCTTGACCTTGGTCATGAACTCGTCGGCGTTGTCGCCGTTCGCGTGGATGTCCTCGAGCATCTCCAGAACGGCCTGGTTAGCGCCACCGTGCAGCGGGCCGGAGAGTGCGTTGATGCCACCGGCGACGGAAGCGAACATGTTGGCGTCGGAGGAGCCAACCATGCGAACCGTGGAGGTGGAGCAGTTCTGCTCGTGGTCAGCGTGCAGGATCAGCAGCTTGTCGAGCGCGTCGACGACGACCGGGTCGACCTCGTAAGGCTCGGTCGGGTAGCCGAACATGCTGCGCAGGAAGTTCTCGCGAGCATTCAGGGAGTTGTCCGGGTACATGTACGGCTTACCCTGGGATGCGCGGTAAGCGTAGGCAGCCAGCATCGGAACCTTCGCCATGAGGCGGTAGGTGTTCAGCTGCTGCTTCTCCGGGTCACGCGGGTCCAGGTCATCCTGGTAGTAGGTGGACAGAATGTTCACGGAGGAAGCCAGGACGCTCATCGGGTGAGCATCACGCGGGAAGACGCGGAATGCAGCCTTGAAGTCCTCATCCAGGAGGGTGTGGCGGCGGATGCGCTCGGAGAACTCCTTGAGCTCATCCTGGTTCGGCAGCTCGCCGTTGATCAGCAGGTAGGAGACCTCGTTGAAGGTGGCATTGTTAGCCAGGTCAGCGATGTCGTAACCGCGGTAACGCAGAATGCCGTTTGCGCCGTCGATGTAGGTGATCTCGGACTTGGTGGAGCCCGTGTTCACGTAGCCAGGGTCCAGGGTGGTCAGGCCGGTTTCAGCCAGCATCTTGCCAAGCGCGACACCGTCGTTACCCTCGGTCGCCCTGACGATGTCCATTTCGTACTCTCCACCTGGGTAGTGGAGAACGGCCTTGTCCTGATTATCGGTAGCCAATTGCCATCCCTTTCTAAAAGTTCACGTGCGATATCTCCACACGCGGAGTACGTCCGTAGCTAACAGTGTATAGCGCTTGTGGCTCGTCGCGCGGCGTACGCCTTGAAACTTTGCGTGCTGCCCCGCATGAGCGGGCACCGAGCCGCCAGGCGGCTCTAGTGAAGTTCCCTGCCGCTGCCGTTCCACAGCGCCGTGGGATACCCCAGCATTCTACGTCATATGTGAGCTACGCGACATTCTTGGGGTACGCCGCCTCTACCCCCAGCGGGTGGCGGCCCCCAGAATGCCGCCCGCTAAAATGAGAACTGAACCACAAAGCCCACCGCCTCACGCGGCCACGCAGTGAGGACAGTTAGGACAGCAAGGAAGGTCCGAATCTATGGCAACCCCAAACAACGAACTGCCAACTCTGCCCCAGGAACTCATCCCCGGCGACGGCCGCTTCGGCTGCGGCCCGTCCAAGGTTCGCCCAGCTCAGCTGCAGGCCATCTCCGATAGCGCAGCCATCATGGGCACCTCCCACCGCCAGGCTGGAGTCAAGGACGTCGTCGGTAGCGTCCGCGAGGGCCTGAGCGAACTGTTCAGCCTCCCGGAAGGTCACGAGATCGTCCTCTCCCTCGGTGGCGCGACCGCATTCTGGGACGCCGCGAGCTTCGGCCTGATCCGCAACAAGTCCGCCCACCTCACCTACGGCGAGTTCTCCGGCAAGTTCGCCACCGTCTCCAAGAAGGCGCCGTGGCTCGACGCCCCGGAGATCGTCGAGGCGGAGCCAGGCACCGCACCGTCCCCGTCCCAGCTGGATAACGCGGACGCCGACGTCGTCGCATGGGCCCACAACGAGACCTCCACCGGCGCGATGGTGGACGTCACCCGCCCGGCTGGCGACGCGCTCGTCCTGATCGACGCCACCTCCGGCGCTGGTGGTCTTCCGGTGGACATCGCCCAGACGGATGCCTACTACTTCTCCCCGCAGAAGTGCTTCGCCTCCGACGGTGGCCTGTGGCTCGCCGCCTTCTCCCCTGCCGCGATCGAGCGCGTCGAGGAGATCGCCGCAACCGACCGCTACATCCCGGCCTTCCTGGACCTGAAGACCGCCGTCGATAACTCCCGTAAGAACCAGACCTACAACACCCCGGCCGTCGGCACCCTGGTGATGCTCGACAACCAGGTGCAGTGGATGAATGAGAACGGCGGCCTGGACGGCATGGTCAAGCGCACCACCGAGTCCTCCAGCCACCTGTACTCCTGGGCTGAGGGCCGCGACGGCGCCAACCCGTTCGTCACCCCGGCGTCCGCCCGCTCCCTGGTCGTGGGCACGATCGACTTCGACGAGTCCATCGACGCCGCGCAGATCGCCAAGATCCTGCGCGCCAACGGCATCCTGGACACCGAGCCGTACCGCAAGCTGGGCCGCAACCAGCTGCGCATCGGCATGTTCCCGGCCATCGACCCGGAGGATGTCAAGAAGCTGACCGCCGCGATCGACTGGATCCTCGATAACGGCCACGCCGCGAAGTAACTGATCCAGCGGGGCTGGTTTTCTAGCCCCTCCCCTGCGCCGGCCGCGCGCCCGAGAATCACCCGGGCCCGGCCGGCGCCGACGTACCTGCCTGGGATTCGTTGCCCAACAAGCACTGTGACTGCGACACACCGGCAGGCAATCTTCGTTAAAGTTGTTAAGAGTGATTTTTAGGCGTGAGGAGACCCCAATGAGGGAACTGAAACTGGTAACGACTGACAGCGATGCTCAGTCGCTGGTTTTCGTACCCGCCGAGGCACCGGCGGGGGCTGAACCTGCCGAAGAGTTCTTCCTCGCGGTCACCGACGAACTCCGCGAGCTGCTGGGCGCGGCCGAGGGCAGCGAGTCGGGCTCCGAGCACGGCTCCGAGCAGGCTGCGGACGCGGCCGGGGTTCCGGCGGCAGACACCGAGGACCCGGGCGCCGAAGCGAAGGATGCTTCGGAGGACGACGCCGGTTCCGGCACTTCTGGTGACGGGCTGGCCGCCGCGTTCTCCGAGCTGCGGGAAAACGAGTCCCGGGCCCGTGCCGAGCGCGAACGCGCCCGCCAAACCGAGCAGGAGTCCGCAGACGAGGAGCGCGTCCGCAAGGGCTTCGGGACCAAGGCGGGCAGCGGGCGACCGCACCGCACCCGCATCGCGCTGAGCCCCCGCATCATCCAGGATCGGGTCCGCCACGGCGCCAGCATCGCGGAGCTCGCCGAGGAAGCAGACACGGACGAGTCCCGCATCGAGCCTTATGCGTGGCCCATCCTGCAGGAGCGCTCCCGCATTGCGGAGCTGGCCCGCTCGGCTCGCCCGGCCACGAGCGAGGGAACGTCCGAGCACACGCTGTGGGAGGCGCTGGCCACTGCCTTCGCTGCGCGCGAGGAGAACGTCGCCGACACCCAGTGGGATGCCCACCAGGATCAGTCCCGGCAGTGGGTCGTGACCGTCAGCTGGGCGAAGGCCGCGGCGGGGCAGACCAACACGCACTCCGCTGAGTTCCTCTTCGAGCCCTCCGCCACCGGTGGTCACAACCTGGTCCACCCGCTGGACTCCGTGGCACGCGACCTCGTGGATCCTCGTTTCTCCCAACCGGTGCGCAGCGTGACCCCGCTGCACCCGGTGGACAATGCGGAGAGCGGTGGTGGTCACCCGGCCGCTGGCGCCCACGACCTGTTCGCCAACACCCAGGGAGGCACGACCCCCGAGCGCCGCGAGGATCAGCGTGCACCGGAGCACGGCAATGCGCCGGCCAGCGGCGAGGCCGCTGAATCGGGCGCCGAGCAGGGCGAGGATTTCCTCCTGCATCCGACCGAGGAGCAGGGCAAGAAGCGCCGCCGCAAGGCCGTTACCCCGCACTGGGAGGACGTCCTGCTGGGCGTGCGCACCAATCCGAAGAAGAAGCGCTAAAGCACACCGTCGATAGGGTTAAGCCATGGCCGAAGAGACCGCGAACCCCAACCAGGGTGGCGTCATCACCCAGCCGCACACGCTGGTCACCTTGTGGTTCGTTAACGCGGCGGATCCCCGCAGCGTGTTGGACGCCGAACCCGCCCCCGACCGTGGCTTCGCGCGCAAGTACCTCGCGCAGGTCAACCCGGCCTGGCCGCTGACGCACATCGGGGACTTCGACATGACGCGCAGCACCTCACCCGATGTCCATGAGTTCTACATCGGCGCATTTCCTGAGGTCTCGGTCGTGCAGACGATCATGCCGGGCCTACTGCGCCTCTCCGAGATCCCGGAGAGCTACCGCAACCTCGTCGCTGCCGCGGACGTGTATGCCACGGCCTACGTGCCCGAGGACGCCGGCGAATCCGAGGACTCCCAGACCTACGCTGGTCTGGGCGGATTCGCCCACTGGTCCGGCGGCACCCTCAAACGGGCGTTCAGCGCCACCCGGGAGAACATCCTGGAAGACGTGGGCCTTCCGATGCCCTTCGAGATGCCCTTCTGGGAGGGCAACGCCGAGGCCACAGGCATCCAGCTGCCGTTTATCCCCCACGAGATCGCCGCGGCCGCCGCCGAGGAGTGGCTGGGATTCCGCACCGACGGCTCGGGCCCCAGCATCCACATCAGCGCCTTCGCTACCGACGGTCGGCCAGAGACGAAGTCGCGGGCCACCGATCCTGCCCGCCTTAGCGGAGCGCGTTCGCAGTCCGCCGAGGACTCCGGACTGTCCGGCACAGACGACGGCGCCAGCTACGACGACTACACCCCGGGTGGCACATCGAACACTGAGGTCAAGCCAGCAGCCGAGCTCGCGAAGGACGTCGCCGCCGCCACCGGTAGGCTCGCCGTGCGCGGCGCCAAGCAGGCCTGGGGCGGCCGCTACGGGATCAAGAACATGGGCCGCAAGCTCCGCGACGAGGCCCAGCGCCTGGCGCGCAATAGCGGGCGGAACTAACGCACGCGTCGGCCTGCCCCAGGCACCGCCGCCGTCCCCCTAGTAGCGGCTGGCGTAGAAGCCGATAGCGGCGGCCGTCGCCACGTTCAGCGAGTCCGTCCCCGGCATCATCGGAATTTTCGCCCGCATATCGGCCGCGCGCATCGCGTGCTCCGTCAAACCCGGACCTTCGGCACCAACCATGATCGCGATGCGCGCCCCCTCCCCCTGCTCACGGCGCACCGCGTGCACCGCGTCCGCCAAACTCAGCTCCGTGTCCGGGGTCATCGCGATGATCTGAAAGCCTGCCTCCCGGACCGCGTCCAGGCCGTGCTGCCAGTTCGTCGTCTTGCCCGAAAAACGCGCCCACGGCACGCGCAACACGTGCCCCATGCTCACGCGTACCGCGCGACGATACAGCGGGTCAGCCGTTGCCGCACCAAAGAGCACCGCATCGACCCCCAGGCCCGCGGCGTTGCGGAAGAGCGCACCAATATTCTCGTGGTCCCCCACGCCCTCCAGGATGGCGATCACGCTCGGCCCAGCGGGAATATCCGCCAGGACCTCCGGAACCGTGCGTTCCGGGATGCGGTCCGCCGCGGCTACGAGTCCGCGGTGCATGTCGAAGCCCGCAACCTCCCGCAGCACCTCGCGGGAGACCTGGTAGACCACTGGTCCACCGGCCGGCTGAGCGGCCGAGCAGGTGACGTCCTGAAGAACGGAGAGCTTGCCCTCGAAACCGACCACCGACCGCGCCGGGTACCCCGAGGCCAACAGCCGGGGCACGACCAGCGAACCCTCCGCGATGACCAGCCCCTTGCCGCCCGGCAGATCGGGCCGGGAATCCGAGGAATTGAGATTCCGGAAATCGTCCAGCCGCGGGTCTGCCGGGTCGGTGATGGCGATCGGGACCAGGTGCACTATTTAATCGCCCCCAGGATCGGATCCACCGCGAAGTACACGACGAACAGGGCCGCCACGACGTACAGCAGCGGGTGGACCTTCTTCGCGCGGCCCGCGATCACGGACATCACCACGTAGGTCACGAAGCCCACGCCGATGCCGTTAGCGATGGAGTAGGTAAACGGCATGACGACGATCGTCAGGAACGCCGGGAGCGCGATAGAGAAATCACCGAAGTCGATGTCCTTGACCTGCGACATCATCATCGCACCAACGATCACCAGCACGGGTGCCGCGGCCTCGATCGGGACGATCTCGTACAGCGGGGTGAGGAACATCGCGGCGAGGAACAGCAAGCCGGTGACGACGTTTGCCAGGCCGGTGCGGGCGCCGTCGGCGATACCGGAGGCGGAGTCCACGAAGACGGTGTTGGAGGAGGCAGATGCCGCGCCACCGACGACCGCACCTGCGCCCTCGACGACCAGGGCGGTCTTCAGGTTCGGCAGGCGGTCCTCATCATCCATGAGATTGGCCTGCTTACCGAGCGCGGTCATGGTGCCCATGGCGTCGAAGAAGTTCGCGAGCACCAGGGTGAACACCAGCAGGGAGGCTGCGAGCACGCCCACGCGGGAGAAAGCACCAAGCAGGTCGACCGCACCCAGCAGGGAGAGGTCCGGCAGGCCGCCCACAGAATCCGGCAGGGTAGGCACGGACAGGGACCAGCCCTTCGGGTTCGGCTCACCGTTCTCGAAAGACGCGCCCGACGGTGCGAGTGCCTCGATGACGACCGCAATGATGGTGTTGATGACGATGCCAATGAACAGGCCACCACGGACCTTGCGGACCACGAGCCCGCCACAGATCAGCAAACCGAGGACGAAGACGAGGGTCGGCCAGGTAGCGATCGAGCCGTTGATGCCCAGGCCGACCGGGACAGTGGTGCCAGCGGCATCCGGGACGCGTCGGACGAAGCCGGAGTCCACCAGGCCGATCATGGCGATGAACAGGCCGATACCCACGCCGATCGCAGCCTTCAGGCTGGCCGGGATCGAGTTGAAGACCGCCTCGCGGAAGCCCGTGACGGCCAGGAGGACGATGATGATGCCGTCGATGACCACCAGGCCCATGGCCTCTGGCCAGGTCAGCCCCTCGGTAGCAACGAAAGTCACCGCGACCAGGGTGTTGATGCCCAGGCCGGCGGCGATACCGAACGGGTACTTGGCAATGACACCAAAAGCAATGGTCATCACGCCGGCAGCGAAGGCCGTCACCGCGGCGACGCGGGAGGTGCCGAGGACGTCGCCGTTGACGTCCGCGCCCGTTCCCAGGATCAGCGGGTTCAGAATGATGATGTAGGCCATCGCGAAAAACGTGACCACGCCACCGCGAATCTCGTCGGGGATGGTGGAGCCACGCTCCGTGATGTGGAAGAAGCGATCCAACCCGCTACGGGCGGGCTGTTGCGATGGAGCCGAATCTGGTGAGGCGGCGGAGGTGGACATGGACGTGCAAAATCCCTTCGGACGCAGTGTTATTTCGCCTAAGAGATTCTCACTTCGGCCCAAGATTCTGCAACCAACAGCCTCGTTGGCTCGGGGGTGGCCGGGGCTGGTCGCGGGGCTGCGGTCAGAACTTGCGCGGAGCCCTACCTACGGGTGGCCGGGGATGCGGCAACAACCGCGCCAGACGCTGCGCCGACCGTGGTGGCTTTAGATCCCGTCGTCGAAGGCGCCGTACTCGCGGCCACCGGTGGAGTCGAACTCCTCCTTCGTCTCCGAATGCGCGCCGCAGCCGTAGGTCGCGTGCACTACGCGCCCATCGGCGGAATACTCATTAGTGCACATGCCGAACTGGGTATCGGGGTTATTGATCGGCAGGTAGAAAGCGCAGGTCTTGCAGCTCATCGCCGCCTTCTCCGCGAACTCGGAGTTCGGGCCGAAGTTGCCCTTCCGCCACCGCTGCAGGGTGTCGGCCAGTCCCTTCGCGCTCAGCGCCTGTGGTGCCTTCTGGTTGCGGGGGAAGTTCTCCAGTTCAGCGCGCCGGTCCTTCGCCAGCTCGTCCCAGGACGCCAGGCGCTCGTCGTCTTCCCGTGGCGGGAGGGTGTCGCCGGGGCCCAGGTCCCCCGGGCGCACGCGATCTTCGTAGGGAACCCACTCGGGCGCGAGTTCGGCCTTCGCCCCTGCTTGGAGGGCGACCTCGTTGACGGTGATCTCCTGGCTGCCCGGCACCGCGGCGAGCACTGCGATCCATTCCCAGTCCTTATATCCGGGGGTGAGGCTCGCGAAGCGGTGAATGGCCACGTGCCCGGAGTCCTGCCCCTGGCGCGGCGGAACCTTCACCCCGAGGTGCTCGCCCACCTCCCCCTCGGCTGCCTCGGTGATTACCTCCCGGGCAATCTCACGGGCCTCGGCGCTGAAGAGCAGCTGGTCGCGCTGTTTCTTGTGCTTAGTCATCTCCCCCATTATGCCCTGCACGCCACCGAGCGGGGCACAGCCGAGCGCCTGGGGCACAATGGAGGCCATGACCATTGCAGCTTTTGCCCGTTCTGCGCGCCGGCCTGTCCGGCTGATGATCGGTGCGGTACTCGCCGCTGGCCTGCTGACCGGCTGCGGCTCCGCCGACGACGAGGCCACCCAGGCCGCCGGGCCCGCCACGGCAGCGGAAGATGCCCGCCAGCCAGAGCAGCTCAAGGCCACCGTGATCGCCGAGCACCCGTGGGACGCCACCAGCTTCACCCAGGGCGTGGAGGTCGTGGACGAAGGAAAACTCCTGGTGGGGACGGGCCGCAACGGCGAATCCCGGATTTACCACAGCACCATCGACGGTGAGCAGTCCGATAGCCACGACCTCGACCGCCGCTACTTCGGCGAAGGGGTCACCCGCCACGTCGATAAGGACGGCCACGCCACCGTCTGGCAACTGACCTGGAAGGAAAACACCGCATTCCGGCGGGACGCCGACACCCTAAAGGAACTGGACCAAGTCCGCTACGAGGGCGAGGGCTGGGGAATCTGCTCCACCGGGGAGCAGCTGGTGATGAGTGACGGCTCCGGCACGCTGACCTTCCGCGATCCGGAGAGTTTCGCCGCCACGGGCAGCGTGGATGTCACGCGCGGCGGCGAGCCCACCACCATGCTCAACGAGCTCGACTGCCGGGGTGACGAGGTCTGGGCCAATGTGTGGCAAAGCGACGAGATCTACCGCATCGACCCCGCCACCGGGGAGGTCACCGGGGTCGTGGACATGACGGGGCTGGTGCCCACCGCTCGGCAGGCCGGGGTCGACGTCCTCAACGGCATCGCCCACGTGCCGGGAACCGACCGGTTCTACCTGACCGGGAAGCTGTGGGACACGATGTACGAGGTCACCTTCGAGCCCGCGTAGGAGCTACGGGCCGCCACTCCCCTCCTCAAGGTATTCTCCGATCGCACGCTGCGGGGGTGCGCCCGGCAGGGGCAGCCACTGCGACTTTGCGTCGGCGCAAGTTAGCATGAGTAGCCGTGAACTCTTCTAACTCTCAACCGCGTCCCGAGGACACCGAGCAGTTCCTCAAGCGAGCCAACGCAAGCAAGCCGACCCCGGCGGAGGGCGCACCGCAGCGCTCCCGCCCCAGCGCGAAGCAGCGCCGCAAAGCAGAGCAGCGCAAGCAGCTGATCACCATGCTGAGCATTCTCGCGCTCGTCGTGGTGATCGTCGGCGCCGTACTAGCGGTGAACTGGTGGCAGAACAACCGCGAGGGAACCCTGCCGGAAAACCAGCGCGTCGTCGCCGTCGTCGGGGACGAAGAGGTAGAAATCCCACCGTATTCGGCCTGCGAGATCGACGACCCCGATTGCGAGCCAGGAAAGCCCTTCGAGCTGGACTTCAAGGGCCAGGAGGAGATCACCCTCCGCATCCCGGAGGATGTCTACGACCACGACTGGGCAATGCTCAGCATCTTCGACGACCCGGGCGCGAACGACGAGCAGTACCACAAGGCCAACGAGACGACCGAGACCACGGTGCGGCTGAAGTCGGAGAAGAAGAAGTCCGACGGATCCAACCCCGAGCTCACCGTGGTGGAAATCCACTCCCTGCTCGTCGGTCGCGACGCTGACGGCGAGGAGACCCCCGTGGCCACGGTATGGGCCATCTCCCCGGCCGGAAAATAACAGCCAGAGCAAAAGGAACGCCCCGGCATTGCCGGGGCGCAAGGGTGTTATTAGGGGCTAACGGGGGTTAGGAATCGAGCTCGCGCGCGATAGTGCGAAGAATCTCTACGATCTGGCGAGAGTCACGGCGATCCGGTCGGCGCCCCGCCTGCAGGACCGGAACAACCTCGGAGTCCAACAGGTTGATGGTGTCCTGCACCATGCCAGCCAGCTGCTCTGGCTTAAAGCGGTGCTGGGCGCGGCGGGGACCGGCGTCCAGAATGGTCAAGCTGAGCGCCTGTGGTCCGCGACGGGCAGCCACAAACTCATATTCCACGCGCTGACCTGGGACGAGTTCCGTGACCCCCTCGGGCAGAACCTGGCGGCCGACGTAGACGTCCTCCTCACCAGGATTGGATACAAAGCCGAAGCCCTTGTCGGCGTCGAACCAACGAACTTTACCGACTGGCATGTTGCCTCACCTTTCTTCTCTTCCTTACCTTGGCGCGCTGTGCGGTCTTTCCCGCGAGGCTTCACGCGCCGTGGGGCGGATGCCGCAAGCAACGTCCGCACGGTGAATGTGCGATCCCGCCCAGTGTTAAGCCTCCAGGATACCCGCTTCGGCGCGCACCCCTGGGCTACTGAAGAAGCTGAAATTAGCAGGCCGCCCCAGCGAGTGCACAATCCATGACGCAGGCCACTGCGTGGCACATCAATGCGCCGAAACCCCGCCCCGATCGGTGAAACACGTCACAATCCAGGAAAAAATTACGATTCGTTATTTTTCATTAACGGCCAGGTCAAATGCCTTTTATAAGGGCCTCCCACCGAACGCGCGGCGGGTTTTCTTCCCGAAGAACGTGACTATTTCGTTATAAACGGCTAGCGTATGTTCTCAGCACAGAGCAGAACGCTCACAGCGTCGCGCACATCAGCACGGCGCACCATTGAAGCAAGAGAACACGAAACGAACGGTTTTCGGCCGGTCACAGCACCGGCCACCGGAAGGGAAACTCAAGAAAAAATGGGACGCCACTCGAAGCGCAACTCCATCTCCACCGTCGGCCGCATCGCCGTCGCAGGTGCCGCACTCTCCGCAGGTGCCGCCGCTTTCGCACCGGCAGCCTCCGCTGCACCGGACTCTGACTGGGACCGCCTGGCTCAGTGTGAGGCCGGCGGCAACTGGCAGATCAACACCGGCAACGGCTACCACGGTGGCCTGCAGTTCTCCCCGTCCACCTGGAACGCATACGGTGGCCAGAAGTACGCACCGTACGCATACCAGGCAAGCCGTGAGCAGCAGATCGCCGTCGCCGAGAAGGTCCTGGCAGGCCAGGGCTGGGGCGCATGGCCGTCCTGCTCCGCACAGCTGGGCCTGAACTCTGCCCCGACTCCGCGCAACGTCTCCGCGAAGCCAGCCCCGAAGAAGGCCGCACCGCAGGCCGAGGCTAAGAAGGCTGTCTCCCAGCTCGCCCAGCAGAAGGACGTCCTGGCGATCGATAAGGTCTACCAGCAGATCGTCGAGCGCTTCGAGGCTGCAGGCCTGGCAGTCCCGGCACCGGTCGAGGAGTTCTACAAGGCTCACCGCGTGAACCTCAACAACCACCTCAACGCGCACAACGCCCGCGTTGCTCAGGCACAGCAGATCCTGAACCAGTTCGGCCTCTAAGCTCAACGCTTAAGCACGCATCGCAAAACAGCCCCGGCTAGCGAGGAAAACTCGCCGACCGGGGCTGTTGTAATTGCTAGCCGCTCCTGCCCGTGGCAGCTATCGCTTAACGCTGGCGGTTAGAAACGCGAAATCCGCCGTGGGGAGCTTGAACCCCACGGCGTGAAAACGCTATTAGCGGTTGATCACCGTGTCTGGGTGGACGTACGGGAGAGTGGAGGAGTCCACCGGCCACTCGATCTCGCCGTAAGGGGAAAGAGCGCCTGCCGAGAACGCCACCAGCTCGGTGACAGCGTGCTGACCCTCTGGAATATCAGTCGGCCACGCCGGGTCTACATAGCCTTTTTTCTTTTCAACGTTCGCCATAGTTTGAGTTTCTCACATCACACCGAAAATCGCACCATAGGAGGCGAAAAACAGCTGACCGGTCCACCCGTTTGGGAAAGCCCGCGCTTCGCTGCCGACGGACGCAGGCGGGGCCAGTCCATTAGAATGGTTTGCCTATGACTGCCCCCGACTCTCCCCGTGACGATGCATCGAACCCTCCCCTCAGCTATCCCGCATGGCTGCTGGGGCAGGATTACGCGTCGCTAGCCGGGCTCCTGGGCAGGCTCCACAGCCGCGGGGCGATTGACCTGCTCGCCCCCACTCCCCTCTCCGAGCTTGGATCCACCGCCCGCGGGGCGTCCTATTACGCAGGTTCCGACACGCTGGCTGGTGCGGCGGGCGCGTTGGACGACACGCTGCTCGACAGCGCCAGCATTCGCTTCCTCTCCGCCATCGAGCTGCTGGTACTGCACGCCGGCTTCGAACTAGACGCAACTCACGACTGGATCAGCGCCAGCGACATCATTGCGACCGCCACAGAACTACTGGACATCGCTGGAACGCCGGCCGAGCGCCGCCCCAGCCAGGCGGATCTGCTGGCAGCCATGCGCTCCTGCGCGTCATGGGGCCTGATCTACGGCCCCCGGTGGTCGCTATCCCTCGACTCGGAGCACCCGTCCGATTCCGAGCACCTGGACGAACTTCTACTCAAACTACCCGGACCCCTCACTACCATGTTCCACCCCTCGGTCCGGGAACTGTGGCGGCTTGCTGACTGCAACCGCTGCCCCATCCCCACGGCGGAGCTACCCGACACGGTGGAGGCCCTCCCCGACCGCCAGCGTCGCCTGCTCAGCACCCTCAACAACGCGGGCGGGGTGGGCCATTCCGAATCCCTGCGGCCGGGCGCAGACCCCGACCAGCCACTGCCCACCTTGGTGCGCACCGGGATCTTGGACCAAATCGATGAGAACACCGCCCGGTTAAGCGGCCGAGTCGCCCAGTACCTACGGGGCACCCTGATCGCCGAACCCGGCGGAGACTTCCGCCCGGCGCGCCCTGTCAACCGTTCGACCGGCGAGGCCGGCCCCCATGACCCGGCAGCTGTCGAGGATTCGGCGTCCGAGCCTTCGACCACCGACCCGAATAGTCAGGCCTCGGCCACGGCGGTCGCGAATGTCATCCAGACGATTCAGGACTTAACCGAACTACTGGAGGAACTGGGGTCCGAGCCCATTCAGCCGCTGATGTCCGGCGGCATTGGGGTCCGTGAAATGAACCGCATCGCTCGCCGCTGGGGCACCGACTCCGATGAGGTGGCCCGCCGCCTCACGCTGGCTTACGAGGCAGGCCTGGTGGACCTTGGTTTTGCACACCCACCCGCCGGAGACGGCCCAGTCTGGGCTCCGACCGAGCCAGCCATGGACTTCCTTGAAGCCTCCCTAGCTACCCAGTGGGCGATGCTGCTGCTCGGTTGGCACGCTAGCCCCTACGCCCCCTGGCATGCTGAGGCGCTGGATGTCCGCGCCTTCCAGGAGGAGTTGCTGGACCCGAATGCGGCTCACCTCCGCCAGTTGTTTCCCTTCCTTTTTAGGACGCCAACGGGCGCGACGACAACCACCGCGCAACTCGCTGATCAGCTGTGGCGTGTGCAGCCTTTCCAGGCCTGGGGCACGACCGCGGAGGGGCTGGAGGCGATCGTCGCGGAGTCGGTGGACCTGGGGCTCACCGCGTTGGGAGAACCCACGGCAGCGCTGTCGGCTTTGAAGCTAGCCCGCGAGGCCGCTGAGGCTCGTGCCGCCCGATCCGCAGCCGCGGCTGCCCACGCCCCAGATGACGTCAGCGCGGCGGAGGATGACAACGATGACGACGACCCCGTCGTCGCGCTGGCAGCAAGCCTGGACGAGCTGCTGCCTTCCCCTGTCAAGTACCTCATCATCCAGGGCGATCACACCGTCATGGCCCCGGGCCTGCTGGCTTCGGCAGACGCGGCGATGCTGCGAGCCATGGCAGTGCAGGAATCCTCCGGCATCGCCTCGGTCTGGCGGATCACGAAGGCGAGCCTGCAGTCCGCGTTCCGTACCGGGCATCGCAGCGAGGAGGTCTCAGAGTTCCTCTCAACCATGACCCCGGGCGGGCTGCCGGCGGTGCCGCAGTCCATCCGGTACCTCATCGAGGATGCCGAGCGAGGCCTTGAGCTCTCGGGCAGCACCCCGGAGGATGCCTCGGCCAGCGGCCGCAGCTCCGTGCCGCACCGCCTGCAAGGAAGGTCAGGCCGGCATTCCGACTCGCAGCTGCGGGAGGCCATCGCAGCCGAGATCGAAAGCTACCGACGGGCCGCGAGCGTCGAGAGCGAGGCCCACGAGGGCGACGAAGTCACGCTGACCGAGCCCCGCGCCGCGCTGTCCGCGCTGCGTCAGGCCTATGCCGCGGGCCACCAGGTGCGCCTGAGCTACGCAGAGGCGGATGGTTCTACGGTGAGCGCGTGGATCTCGGTGGTGATGGTCACTGCCTCGCAGATCACCGCAGTGACCGAGCCGGATGGCGAGACCTTCACGGTGCACCCGCACCGAGTGGTCGCAGTCTCCGTCCCTTCGCGCTAGCCTGAAGTTTTGACGCTTTTCGGGTCGGCTCAAGCAGCAGACCCGGAATACAAGTGTTTCTGCCCCGGCGCGACCGTTTTCCGCACCGCCGGGTCACACGTCTTCCAAGGAAAGGACAACGGCTTTGCCCATCGGCGACGGCCCCTTGATCGTGCAGTCGGATAAGACCGTGCTGCTCGAGATCGACCACCCGAAGGCGCAGGAGGCACGCAACGCGCTGGCCCCGTTCGCGGAACTGGAGCGCGCCCCAGAGCACGTGCACACCTACCGCATCACCCCGCTGGCTCTGTGGAACGCCCGCGCGGCAGGGCACGACGCGGAGCAGATCATGGACGTGCTGGAAACCTACTCGCGGTTCCCCGCCCCGCAGCCGCTGCTCATCGACATTGCCGACACGATGGATCGCTACGGGCGGCTGAAGCTCATCAAGCACCCAGCGCACGGGCTCGTGCTAGAGACGACGGACAGGGCTGTGCTGACGGAGATCCGGCGTCACAAAAAGATCAAGCCCATGTTGGGCGCAGAGATCGACGAGGACTCGATCGTTGTGCACCCTTCCGAGCGCGGCAGGCTCAAGCAGGAGCTGCTGAAGGTTGGCTGGCCGGCAGAGGACGAGG